>NZ_JBSWYH010000004.1:0-213837 GCF_056161025.1 Roseibium sp. AWQ4_254 | reverse complement strand
GGCTGGCCTCCTTGTCCAGCCCTCAGCTTGAATCACTATTCACCACAAAAGGGAACCCAAGACGATTCAGACTTTTTGGGAAATGCTCTAGCAGCGTCGACGTGTTGTTCGATACTGCCCAGAGGAAATTTGAATATCTTGCGGGCGATGATGCATTTGCCCTTGCTGTAAAGTGTATTTGGGCTCTGGGTGATATTGATACTGAATCGTCTAGGCAAAAGTTAAAATTGCTGACGAAGTCAGACAACGAAATAATCAAGAAAAACGCTCAATATCAAATCAACTTGCGATCATAAAATTATCCAAGGCTTGGTTCGAGCTGACATCAGTCGTATTCGTAACTCGTGGAGTTTTAGCGCCCCACCTTCGGGGCTGTGTTTCCAATTCCCGCATTTCGTGATCAAGGTCACTGGCCTTAAAAGCTGTTTCGGGCAGGGTCCCTTCGTCGTTTCGTGGGTTTTGCAACCGCGCTTGCGGGCCTTTTGAGCAGGCCGCCGGCGTGCCCTTTAAGGAATTTGGACGTGAATTTTCAGATCAATATCGGAGACTGGAAGACCAAACCCGCAGCGCTGACGCGGCTGAAATCCGTTAGCGGCAGCGACTATGCGAAACTCAGGCAGTGCCGCTGGAAACTGATCAAGCTGGCGCGCGAAAGACCGGTCTGCAATGCCTATTTCCGCTCCCTGCCGAAGGGGCGGAGCCTGACCAGCCTTCTGGGCGATTCAAGTATCTGGGTCAGCCTTGTGGAGCCTTGCCCGTTCAACTACGGCGAATCCTGGGAGGCGCATAACGCCATCGGCGTGACGGCGCTGGCCCTTGTCAGCAGCCGGCAGCAGTTGCTTGCCACGCTCGTTCACGAATTCGCCCATATTAACGGCGCCGATGGTGCAGGCCACTGGGCGGAGTTCGCAGCGCTTGCCTGCGGCTTTGGCAGCTGGAAGGAATTCCTGACCGGCGACGACGATCCGGATACGCCCTACGATCCGACGATTAACGGGTAGGAAGGCCGGGGCTCCCTGGTTCCGGATCTCCGCTTTGCGCCGTCCGGAAGGACTGCCAGAGAAGCTTCTCCGGAGAAGCTTCGCCGGGGCGCAGCGCTTCAAAAGCGCATGCATGGGACCCGGAAAGACAGCTTTTCTCAAAGGGTCTCAATGTTTGAGCCCATGGCCTTTGCAAAGTCATGCCTGAAAGACCCGCGGGAGGCCTGATCTCATCCCTTTGCCCGGCAGACCAGCAAGGAACTGTTGCACCAGCCACGGAGGCCCGGCAAGGAGCCGAAGGTGCGGCTGAGGCCTATTTCAAGGGGCTTTAACGGTCCCCACTCGAATGTTTTGCCGCGCAGATGGTGAAACAGCTTCCCGTGCCGGTTGGTCTCCTCGTACCAGGGGCTGAGCATGGGCAGATAGGGCAGGCAGGAGAGATAGCCGATGCCATGCACGGCTTCGATGGTCACCGCCCGGCCGATAATGTCCGACCATTCACCCAGGGTCATACGCACCTGGTGTTCGGGATAGTGGAGATGTTTCAGCTTGAGCCGGTCGAGCCGGTAGAGCTGCGGGACCACGGCCAGGATCAGGCCGCCGGGGGCCACGACCTCTGCGCATTGGCGCATGACCGATTCAATGGCAGCGGCCTTGCCGGGCAGGTGTTCCAGAACATCCAGCAGGGCAATGACATCTGGCTGCCAGGGCAGCTCGTCCCGGTGTTCTGAGAGCCGGGTGGCATCCAGAACAACATCCGGCTGGAACGCGGCTTCATAGTCGGCGCCGCAATAGTCGAAGTCCAACCCCGTGTCGGCCAGATATTCCTTCGAAATGGAGGTGGAGCAACCGATGTCGAGAATGCGCGGGCGGCGCCCGATATCCCTGGACCAGTTGCGGATCTGCCGGGACACAATGTCGAATTTGACCGTGCCGTAAAGGTTGCGCTGCGCATTGGCGAGCTTCTTGACCAGATATTCGGAATGAACCGTGACCCCTTCAGACGCCTCCATCAGATCCTGTCCCTCTGCTCGATCCACAATTGTGTGCACGTCGCTTCTCCTTCTGAGGCAAGCCGGTGAATGCCAGGCTCGTAGCTGTAGGTGGTCAGATCCGCCATCAGGACAATCAGCTCCCCGAGGATGAGTTCGACAATCTCGTCGGCAACGCTGCCTGAGCCTGGAATGAAATTCGCGGGATAGCCGTCATTGACCAGACAGATCTGCCGGTCCCGGTCCGCCTGTGGGTCGGGAAAGTGAAAGGCGCGGATGGAGGGGTGAATGTCGCAGGCTGGCGCTGTTTCCAGATAGCCGACATCGATTTCAATCCGCCGCGAGCTGGCGCTTGCAACCATGCAGCCATTGCGCAGCCGGGCCAGAATGTCTTCGGTGACGGACAGGCGCCCGGCCGCGCCCACCACCAGATCCGATTTCCCGAGCAGAGCTCCGGGCGACAGGCTGGCGTCAAACCCGGACAGGCGCGCCTCGGCCACTTTCAGGGGATCAATGTCAACCAGTGACGTGGTGACATCCAACCGCCTCAGGGCCTTGGCCACACCGAAGCCGATCCAGCCGGCACCGAAAATGGTTGCGTGGCGCCCGGCCAGCGAGTTGCCAAGGTCGCGCATCAGGCCGTCGAGACAGCGGGCAATGGTCTCGCCGCAGCGGGCGGCTTCCAGGCGTTTCAGTTCGCTGTCCGCGCAGTGCATGACCGGGATTTTCAGATCCAGTTGCGCCGCACGCCAGATCCCCTGTTTGGTGATTTCAACGACACCTTCCACAAGATGGAGCTGGTTTTGAAAGCGCTCATGCAGGAGCTCGACAACATATCCGCCGACCTCCTGGATCACGAGTTTCTGTCCTGAGTCGCGGCAGGCATTCAGGCTTTTCTGGAGAGCCTCGGCCAGCACGGTACGGAAATCGGTTTCCGTTTTCGGACACTGAACCCTGTCGCCATACCGGGCCTGCCATTTGAGCCGTGTCGCGTCGCTGCCCGAAGAGTAGGGCACGCCCACGATGGCGTCGAAATCCATGATCCCGTTCAGGGCATCGATCATGCGCATGGTGTCGTCAAACAGATGCGCGACCAGCAGGAACCTGTGGCTGCCGCTCAAGACAAGGTCCAGGCGCTCAACCAGCGCCGGTAAATAATCCGCACGGCGCGCATAGGAAGGAAAGGTCTGAACAGACACTTCGGGAAATGTATTCATTGATATAAATTCCGATGGGCCAGTCACTTTGACACTGGCAGAGGGTCAAGAACAAGTCCCGGTTCATCAAAAGCGCCAAGAAAAATAATGCGGCCACTGCGACTGGAGATTCGACTGCATAATTTCTGCAAGAACATTGCTGAAAACTCAGGCAAAGGGGATCAAATGTCTCCGTTTTGCACATGCAAGTTGCCGGAGTTGAACGAGCTCCGGTGTTCTGCCGGGGGGTTCCGGCAAGGGATGTGCGCATGACTGACGATACGGGCCGCAAGAGCAAGGCCGAGACTGTTTCTTCCTCCAGCTTTTCCTCAAGGTCGCAGTCACCCAGCGTGATGGAGTGGATGGCTTCACCCGCAGTGAAATTTGTCCTGATCGGGCTTTTGACCCTAGGGCTACTGATCCCGAGTGTGTTTGTCTGGGGTCTGGTAGAAGAACGCGCGGACCGGGCCAAGAAGGTTGCCCGGGACATTGCCAGATCCTGGGGCGCGTCCCAGACGGTCAACGGGCCCTATCTGGTGGTTCCTTACACGGAGACCTTTGTCACCACGAACACAGAGGGCGTTTCAAGCGAACGCAGTTCCAAACACTACGCGGTCTTCTTTCCCAAGGCTCTTGACATTCATGCCGAGGTCACAGCCGAAGAGCGGCGAAAGTCCATCTACTCCTTGCCCGTCTACCGCAGTGTTGTGCGCCTGAACGGCCGGTTCGCGAAGCCCGAGGACGCTTTGATCGTGCCGGAACACCTGGACGGTAAAGTTGTGTTTGATCCTGCTGACGCTTTCCTGATAACCGGCATTGGCGACATCAGGGCGCTCAAGAGCGACGTGACACTGGTTCTGAATGGATCGCAGAAAGTCGCCTTCGAGCCGGGCCTTGCCGCGCTGAGAGGCAATGTGTCCCGTCACCGTTCTGACGGTCGGATAAGCTCCGGGATCAGTGTACCGGTTTCCGTCAGGGAGTGGCGCAAGGGGTTCGCTTTTGAGATCTCTTTGGAATTGAACGGGTCCAGTAGCCTTTCTCTCGCCCCGTCCGGTCAGACGACCAAAGTAAAGCTGACTTCCAACTGGCCGCATCCCGGTTTCACAGGGGCCTTTTTGCCGGACCAAAGATCCATTTCCAACACGGGATTTGAGGCCACCTGGACCATTCCCTATCTTGCCCGGGGCATTGCGAACGTGGTGCAAACGGACCAGCTGCCATTGCAGGATAAGCAGCTGGGCGTGAAATTCGTGGAGCCGGTCAATTTCTACCAGACGATTGCCCGGTCGCTGAAATATGCCGTGGGCTTCATCAGTCTGACCTTTCTGGCCGTGTTTGTTCTGGAGCTGCGCTCCGGCTGGCGGCTCCACTGGATCCAATACGCTCTGGTCGGCTTTTCCCTGATCGTTTTCTACGTGATGCTGCTCGCGTTTGCCGAGCATATCGGCTACGGCCCCGCCTATTTGATTGCAGCGGGTGCCGCAACGGTTCTGAATGCCGTCTATGTGGGGACATCCTTGAGGAGCCGGATGGCGGGCGTGATCCTGTTTGCTGTCCTGGCCAGCACGTTCGGTATCCTCTTTGCCTTGATGCGGGAACAGGACTACGCGCTTCTCATCGGCTCGGTGGTCGGATTTGCCGCCCTGGCTGTGACCATGTTCGTGACCCAGAAGATCGACTGGACCGGAGCCGGTCAGTCCCTGCCAGGGCCGGGCAGCCGAACCGGTTAGACCACCTTGCCCCGCTTGTCCGGGCTCGGCATAAGAGCCCGGACAAGCGGGGCAAGGTCCCCGTCCAGAATTCCTGCAGAAACGGCCAGGGCTTCCAGCTGGCAGGGCTGTGGGCCCACGGCCTGGAGGAAGAACACCGGCTTGCCATGGGCGTGGGCGCAGGCGGCTTCCATCAGAGCATTGGCGCCGACATAGCCGGGAATGCCGTGTTTTGCATAATTGGCAATCAGAACCGCATCGGCTGTGCGGATGGTCTCGAAATAGCCGCTCAGAAAGGGGCGTTTGAGGGCGACGGCCGCTTCAAGAGGCAGCTTGTTCCAATCATGACTCTCCTCTTCCTTGACCGGTGTTGTCGCGAGAAGTCCCAGATCGCGCAGGGTTGCGGCCAGAGCTTCCATCTCCTTGAGCGCTGACATGGACCCGCACAGGACTACATGCGGGGAGGGTCTTGGTTGTTTGGGGGCTGTCACGGGGATCTCACGCTGTTGTGTGGGGCGGGCAGGGCGAGTTGAGTTGTCTCTTTGCGCGGCTGCGATAGGTCTATAGCAGGTCCGGCATGTCTTTTAGACCGGTTAGGCGTCCGCCGATTGCGAAAATACCAAAGCAAGGACGTGGCCGTGTCACGGTGACAGCTGGAAACAGGGGAAACCACCGGTCTGGAGAGACGCCCATGCTACGCCTGCCCGCCCTTTTTGTTGCTGCTGTCCTTGCAAGTGCGGCGCCGATCAAAGCTGCTCATGCGGAAACGGCCGTTTTTGC
The DNA here is from genome assembly GCF_056161025.1 of Roseibium sp. AWQ4_254. Lineage (NCBI taxonomy): Bacteria > Pseudomonadati > Pseudomonadota > Alphaproteobacteria > Hyphomicrobiales > Stappiaceae > Roseibium > Roseibium sp. AWQ4_254. The sequence continues at coordinate 208,180 of NZ_JBSWYH010000004.1, read as the reverse complement.
CGGCGGGTGTTTCTGGTGTGTGGAGGCCGACCTTGAAAAAATCCCGGGCGTCCGGGATGTGGTCTCCGGCTATGCCGGAGGCACCACACAAAGCCCCACCTACAAGTCTTATGAAAGCGGCGGGCACCGGGAAGTGGTCAGGGTCGATTTTGATGAAAGCCGGATCAGCTATCAGGACCTGGTGCGCATTTTCCTGCGCACGGTGGATGTGACCGATGCGGGCGGGCAATTTTGCGACCGGGGGTTCAGCTATTCCACCGCGATCTATCCGTTGAATGCGAACCAGACGAAGGCGGCGAAAGCGGAAGTGGCCAGGGCGGACAAGGATCTCGGCGGCAAGGTGGTCACGCCAGTTGAAAACGCAGCTGTGTTCTGGCCTGCCGAAGACTATCACCAAGGATATTATAAAAGCAGCGCGCGCACCCTGACCCGCTTTGGCTATGTGACCCGGGCAAAGGCCTATAAGGGCTACCGCAAGGCGTGCGGCCGGGACGCCAGGGTCAAGGCGGTCTGGGGTGCGCAAGCCTATCAGGGCCTGCCCAGGGCTGGGTCCTGATGCAATAAAAAAAAGCGGCCACATGGGCCGCCTTTTCGTATGCGCAGACTTATCGCCAGATGCTCTAAACCCCGGCTTCGAAAGCCTCGACCAGATCGATAAAAGTCTCGCCGTATTTTTCCAGCTTGGACTGGCCGACGCCGGAGACGGCCAGAAGCGCGTCAGCGGTCACCGGGCGCGCAGAGGCAATGCCGGCGAGGGTCGCATCGGGAAAGACCACGTAAGGCGGCACGTTCTGGTCCCGGGCGATCTGGGTTCTGAGCCGGCGCAGGCGCTGGAACAGGAGCTTATCTTCCTCGTCCAGCTCGTCGGCAACGGACCCGGCCCTGGAGGACCGGGTCTGTTTCAGCCCGGCCGCGTTGCGGTCCTTGCGCAGGGCAATGGAGTCATCTCCGCGCAGCACCGGCCGGGCCTTTTCCGTTAACACAAGCGCGCCGAACTGGGCATGATCCACATCCAGAAATCCGGCGGCCACAAGCTGGCGGGCAATGGATTGCCAGGTCTTCTGGCTCTGGTCCTGGCCAATACCGAAGACCGAAAGGCCGTCATGGCCAAACCGGGCCACCTTTTCGTTGGTCTTGCCAAGCAGTACATCTACCACATGGCCGGTGCCGAAGCGCTGACCGGTTCTGTAGACTGCGGACATGAATTTCTGCGCTGCTTCCGTACCGTCCCAGGTTTCCACAGGGGACAGGCAGGTGTCGCAATTGCCGCAAGGCTGCGGATAGGTCTCGCCAAAATGGGCCAGGAGGGCCTGGCGGCGGCATCCGGCGGTCTCGCAAATGCCGAGCAGGGCGTTCAGCTTGGCATTTTCCGCGCGTTTGATCTCGTCCGGCGCATCGCTTTCGGCAATCATGCGCCGCCGCTGCACCAGATCGGCCATGCCATAGGCCATGAACGCTTCCGACGGCGCCCCGTCGCGCCCGGCACGCCCGGTCTCCTGATAATAAGCCTCCACGGAGGAGGGCAGGTCCAGATGGGCCACATAGCGCACATCGGGCTTGTCGATCCCCATGCCAAAGGCGACCGTGGCCACAAGGCACAGGCCCTCTTCCAGAAGAAACGCATCCTGGTTGGCGGCCCGTTGCTCGGCCGGAAGACCCGCATGATAGGGCAGAGCCCGGATACCCTTGGCGCTCAGCCATTCGGCGATGTCTTCAACCTTTGCCCGCGACAGGCAATAGACGATGCCGCTTTCACCCTTGTGCTTGGTCAGGAAGTCCAGCAGCTGCTGGCGCTGGTTCGTGCGCTCGACAATTTCGTAGCGGATGTTGGGCCGGTCGAAACTGGTTGCAAAAACGGTCGCCTCTTCCAGCTGCAGGCGGCTCAAGATGTCCTTTTGCGTGTGCGGGTCCGCCGTTGCGGTGAGGGCAACCCTTGGCACGCCTGGATAGCGCTCGGCGAGACAGGACAGGGACATGTATTCGGGCCGGAAATCATGGCCCCACTGGCTGACACAATGGGCTTCATCAATTGCAAACAGAGCAATCTGCAGCGTGTCGAGAAATTTGCGGAAGCTCTCATTGGCGAGCCGTTCCGGTGTGACATAAAGCAGATCAATCTCACCGGCGCGCAGCTGGGTGCGCAAATCGGCCTGCGCCTCCTGGGACAGGGTGGAGTTGAGAGCCGCAGCCCGGACCCCTGCGGCCGACAGCGCACCGACCTGGTCCTTCATGAGCGCGATGAGCGGCGAGACCACAATGCCGACCCCGAGCCGGCACAGTGCCGGGATCTGATAGCACAGCGACTTGCCAGCCCCGGTCGGAAACAGCACCACCGCGTCACCGCCCTCAATCAGCGTGTCGATCACTGCCTGCTGTTTGCCGCGGAAGGCACTGTAACCGAAAACGGTCTGCAGAACGGCAAGGGGCCTGGGTTCCGGACGGACTGACGGAGCTTCAGATGCCGGAGCGTCTGAAGGCGGAGCTGAAATGGGGGCATCCGCAGCGAGCGCGGGTGAGACTGACATGTGGCGGCTGTTTCCCTAAAACTACCGCACAATGTCTTATTCGCCCGCCAAGGGCAAACTGCCCTGTGGATGATTTTGACACGGCAAAGTCAAAGCCTGGATGGGGGCAGCGGAGGGGTCAGAACTCGGCGTCTGGATCTTCAGCAAGCGTTTCGGCGCAGTGCACCCGCATCTGTTCGGTCAGCTCTCCAAGATCTCCAGACAGGCGCTCCGGACGGATCGGTTTGCCGAAATGAACGTTGAACCGGGCTTCTTTTTTGTTGAGCAACTCGTTGAATACGGTCATGTCGCGCAATTCGGTGGACACCCGCGCGAGAAAATAGAAAAGGCCGGAGTTCCGGCCGCCCATATGCATGGGGATGATTGGGGCCTTGTTCTTGCGCGCCAGGGCCAGAGCCGACGTCATCCAGGGCCGTTCGGTCAGCTTGCCCTGGTGCCAGTAGGCCAGGCGCCCGGAGGGAAACAGCACGACGACCCGCTCCTGGGTGAAGGCCGAGTTGGCCAGCTTGATCGTTTCCTTGGATTTTTCGCGGCTTTTGAAATCGGCGCGCCATTCGACGGGAATGATCATCTCCGCAAGACGTGGATTGATACGGATCGCATCCCGGTTGGCAAAGATCGCCAGATCCGTGCGCCGGGACTTGATTGCGTCATAAAGCACAATGCCGTCGGCAATTCCGGTGGGGTGATTTGAGACCAGCACCACCGGCCCGTCCTTGGGAACGCGCTCCAGGCCGAGCGTTGTAACGTTCAGGGTCAGAAGCTTGCTCAGATGGGCAAACACATCGACCGCGTCCATGTGGGAAATCGTATCGGCCATGTCCACGGCGGAGCCGTAGCGCAGGATCTTGTAGGCAAACGGCTTGATCAGCGGCCACCAGGGACTGGCCATGACCAGTTTGCCCCGTTCGGCAATCAGAACATCGACAATATGCTGATCTGCAAGCTGTCGCTGCAATGCGGCTTGTCGGTTCGCCGGCAAAGTGTTTGTCGTCTGGTTTGTGGTCCGCACACTTCACCTCTGCCCATGGGGAACCCGTACTACACACTTGCATCGTTAACGAAATCGGCCGCGCGGTGCAAATGCTTGCTCAATAATTTTGCACTTCCCGAAGAGGGGTCAGGTCCAAAGAGAACTCGTAAAAAGTGCCATGAGTGTGATGAAGGAGGCTGCCCAGGCCACGGAGCGCGGTGTTGCTCTGTCTGCCCAATAGCAAAACACGTATATCAGCCGCAGGAGAATGAAGAGCACGGCCAGCCGGTTGACCCAGTCGAGCGAGGCCCCCTGGCTCATGGCGACAAAAACCGAGATAGCGAAAAATGGGAAGGCTTCGAAGCCATTGGCCTGGGCGGCCTGGGCCCGGGCCCGGAAGCCCTCGCGCCAATAGTCCGGATCGCGCGGTCTGGCATTGTCGTATTCCTTGCTCAGCTTGGCCGGAAACACGGACAGGATGGGCAGGATGGCGGCGGCGAGGATACACCAGAAGGCAATGGGCATGGTCAGATCCTTTTATGCGAGGTCTTGTTCACACATAAGACACTCTGTCCGCGAATGCCGGAAAAACCCGGCCGCCGGAACAAAGTGGTGCCGGCTGCATGCCGCGTGTGCGGCGGAAACACGGCAATCTTGGAAAGTGGGGATAAGCGGTAAGTGTCACAAAATTTTCCTGTGCTGCCGTTAAGCGGAAGCCGCTGGCGCCGCAGGAGGCTGCGCTTATGGATTCGAGGACAGCCCGTGACAAAGACAACCCTTCTCTTTCTGTGCCCGGACAATGCCTTGCTGGGACCTTTGGCCGAGGCTTATCTGAATGCGAAGGGCCGGGGCCTGATGCGCGCGTTCTCCGCAGGAACCGCGCCGGCAGACGGTTTGAACCGCCATGTGAAACGGCTGTTGTCGGCTCAGGGCATCGAATCGCACGGCCTGGCCCCCAAGCCGGTGGACGTGTTCCTGATGCCGCATGCCATTGTCCCGGACCGGGTTGTCTATCTGAGCAACATGGCTCCCGTACCGCTGCCCGCACATTGGAAAGCCACTACATCGAGCCATTGGTGGCAGATGGATCCGGTCGTCTCCGGGATGGCGGGCTTTGGCGCGTGTCTTGGCGCATTTGAGCGAATCCGCTCGGCCATTGATGATCTGATCGAACCGGAAAATGCGGTGGGGCGGGGGGTCCTGTGGAATGTCGCCTAGCGCCCCCACAGGAACAGAATTATGCACTATTTTGGATTTTCGCCGCATTCTGGGCTAAGAGAGGCGAACAGAAAGGGTCGAGGATAAGGAACTGATTCGTCATGACGCTTACGGGAAAACTGGTTTTGGTAATGGGCTTGGCCATTCTGGCGGCCGGATGCCAGAGGACCTCCGGTGGCCCGAACTATGCCGCGCCCCTGCCGGCAACCCCGACGACGCCCGTCGGTACAGGCGCTCTTGGCCCGCTTGACGCTAACGGCGCACCGCCGGTCGGAACGACCCTTGGCGGTAGCACGGACCTTGCCAGCAATCCGGTGGCAGCGCCCGCCAACGCGCAGCAGGTGGGCCGGACAGATCTTCTGGGGGGCTGGAAACTGGCCTCTTCCGGGGACAATTGCATGGCGTTCATGACACTGACGGCCTGGGAAGGCGGTTACCGCGCTAATACCAGAGGTTGTGTTACCCCCGCCCTGTCCGGGATCTCCGCATGGGACCTCAATGGCAATCAGGTGATTTTGAAAGACGGATCCGGCGTGATTGCCGCCCAACTTTATTCCAGCGAGCCCGGAAAATTTAACGGCCAAACCTCTACAGGGGCTCCCATTTCCCTGTACCGTTAATAACCCTAGGTATTTTTTCTGGACACTGCTCGTTATAAGTGTATAATTGCATGGCAATCGGAAAGGCTGTGCAATGTCAAAATACGAACCCCTACGTGAACACCTGGCCCGTCTTGAAGATGTTGTTTGGGCCGCGAAGCTCGATGAGGTCGAAAACATCCTGGGAACAAACCTGCCCAAAAGTGCGCGGGAACACAGGACGTGGTGGGCCAATTCTGGCGGAAGTCTCGTTCATCAAAATGCCTGGCTGGATGCTGGCTGGCGTGTCGAGCGCACTGATTTGATGCGTGATGTAATCGTTTTTAGACGCTTGAGGATTGGCGGAACGGTTGCCGTTGCCAAATCCTCAAATGGCGAGAAAACACTCAAGACCCCCAAGCGGGCGGCAGAAAAACGACTGGTGAAGGAAATGGCGGCCCTGCGCCAGCCGGCAACCGTGACCCTGCGTTCTGAGTGGACAACGCTCGGCAGCCTGCAGGAGACCCCCTGTTCAAATGGATCGATCCCGAAGCAGGGCGGTGTGGTGCGCTTTGCCGCCATGGATGGCGATGACGTGATCACCACGATTGTGGCGAGCCCGTCGATCCAGAAGGCCTATCGCGCCTTACGGCTCAAGATGAACGGACATGATTCTGAAGACGGTTATCAGACCGGAGTCGAGATCGTGGAAAAGTCCGGCTTTGACCTGAGTGCCCCGATCGAATGCGACACGGTGAAAGGTGGCAATGCCTGGCTGCTCACCGATGGCCGTGGCCGCAAGGCCGACCTGGACGATCCCAAAGAATGTCATCTGGTCGCCCAGCTTCTCTATCTGCAGGAACTGCAGGCCGGACGGAAGTCTGTCCTGATCCTGAAATAAGTATCTCCTCAAGCACAGTCCCCTCCCTGTGCGCTTGCCCGTGTCCGGTTGACCGGATGCGGGCAATTTTTTGCGGCAGCCGGCACCCGCCGGTTCATAGTCCTTAAGGACCCGGCCGGGCCGTGACGGGTTTTGCCTGCACCTTCAATCGGTTGAAATGTGACTTCTTGAGATTCTGGAACGCCTCCGGCGCAGATCGTGACTTGCATCTGCGACGTTTTGACCTTATTCCGCCGGGCGAGAACTTGTCAGAAGACACGGCAGCGGCGGCCGGTGTTCCAGCGCCCGTCCAGTCCGGACTGTTGACGACACCTCCTGGAGGGAGCAGCACCCTTGAAGATGGAACTGCCGGTCAGCCGCGCACTCAGCGCCCGCTACGATGCCCTGATCGCGTCTGGCCAGATCAGTGAAGACCCTGTCCAGCGGGAAGCCGTCCGGCGCCTGGATCTTCTCAATACCCGCCTTGCCGAAACCCGGCTTGCTTCAAAGAAAAGTTCGCTCGGCTGGCTGTTTGCCAAAAAGAAGAATCAGCTCTGGGCGGCGGTGCAGGGGCTCTATATGTGGGGCGGTGTCGGGCGCGGCAAGACGATGCTGATGGACCTTTTCTATGAGGTCACGGTCATTCGCCGCAAACGCCGGGTGCACTTTCATGAATTCATGAGCGATGTGCATGAGCGCATTCATGCGCACCGCCAGGCGCACAAGCGCGGAGAGGTGAAGGGAGATGATCCGATTCCGCCGGTCGCCAGCAAGCTGGCCGAGGAAACCCGGCTGCTCCTTTTTGACGAATTCGCCGTGACCGACATCGCTGATGCGATGATCCTGGGTCGTCTCTTCACCCAGCTCTTTGAGCGCGGTGTGATTGTGGTGGCAACCTCAAATGTCGAGCCGGTCAATCTCTATAGGGGTGGCTTGAACCGGCAATTGTTCCTTCCCTTCATCGGCATGCTCCAGTCCAAGGTGGAAGTGCTGCATCTCGACTCGCCCACGGATTACCGGCTGGAAAAGTTGGCTGGCGCCCCGGTCTATGTCACTCCGCTTGGCGGGCAAGCCGACACTGAGATGAACCGGATCTGGGACCGGCTCACCCATGGCATGAAACCCCATGCGGATGAACTGGAAAACAAGGGCCGCAAGATCCCGGTGCCCCAGGTGGCCTCCGGCGCCGCCCGGTTCTCCTTTGAGGATCTGTGCGCCAAACCGCTGGGCGCGTCCGACTATCTGCGCATTGCGAGCGCCTATAGCACGGTCTTCCTGGATAACGTGCCCGTCATGTCAAAGGCGCGGCGCAATGAGGCCAAACGCTTCATCACGCTGATCGATGCGCTTTACGACAACGGCATCAAACTTGTGATCTCGGCCGCGGCCGAGCCGCCGGATCTCTATGTCGCTGAAAGCGGTACGGAAGCTTTTGAATTTGACCGGACGAGTTCGCGGCTGATCGAAATGCGGTCGGAGGCATATCTCGCGGGAGAGAAAAAGGATATACACGCCTAGGTCTGCATTCCCTATACAGGAAGTATGCAGACGGGAAGAAATGAAAAAATTCGCCGCCTTGTTCGCAATATTCTTTTGGCGAGGTTGCGCGGGGGCGGCAAAGGGAGTAGTGCCATCCGCAGTCATCAGCGGATGGCATCAAGTTCCATCTTACGTAAAGGGAAACTTTCGATATGGCGCGGAACAAAATTGCCTTGATCGGCTCAGGTCAGATCGGTGGCACGCTCGCTCATCTGGCAGGTTTGAAGGAACTGGGGGACGTCGTTCTCTTCGACATTGCGGAAGGTGTTCCGCAGGGCAAGGCCCTGGACCTTGCCGAGTCTTCCCCGGTGGATGGATTCGACGCCAAGCTGGCCGGTGCCAACAGTTACGAAGCCATTGAAGGCTCCGACGTTGTCATCGTGACCGCCGGGGTTCCGCGCAAGCCCGGAATGAGCCGCGACGATCTTCTGGAAATCAACCTGAAGGTCATGGAACAGGTCGGTTCCGGCATCGCCAAACACGCTCCGAACGCCTTTGTCATCTGCATCACCAACCCGCTCGACGCGATGGTCTGGGCCCTGCAGAAATTCTCCGGTCTGCCGAAGAACAAGGTTGTCGGTATGGCCGGGGTGCTCGACAGCGCCCGCTTCCGCTATTTCCTGGCCGAAGAATTCAACGTCTCCGTTGAAGATGTCACGGCCTTTGTTCTGGGCGGCCATGGCGACACGATGGTGCCGCTGACCCGCTACTCCACCGTAGCCGGGATCCCGCTCACCGATCTGGTCAAGATGGGCTGGCTCACGGCCGAGCGCCTTGAGGAGATCGTTCAACGCACCCGCGATGGCGGCGCTGAAATCGTCGGCCTTCTGAAAACCGGCTCCGCGTTCTACGCCCCGGCCTCCTCCGCCATCGCCATGGCCGAGAGTTATCTGAAGGACAAGAAGCGCGTTCTGCCGGCTGCTGCCGCTCTCGATGGCCAGTATGGCCTGAAGGACACCTATGTGGGCGTTCCGGTTGTCATCGGCGCTGACGGGGTTGAGCGCATCATCGAGATCGACCTGCAGGGCGACGAAAAAGCCAATTTCGACAAGTCTGTCGGCGCCGTCGACGGCCTGGTGGAAGCTTGTAAGAAAATTCAGCCGGCACTGGCCTAAGCGCTGGCTGTCTCGGACTAGAAACGGCCGGTGCTTCATCCATGAAGGGCCGGTCCTCCGACAACGGGGAAACACATGAACATTCATGAATATCAGGCCAAGGCGGTCCTCAAGGAGTTTGGTGCTCCGGTCGCCGAAGGTGTGGCGATTTTTTCCGCTGATGAAGCGGAAGCGGCAGCCAAGAAGTTGCCCGGACCGCTCTGGGTCGTCAAATCCCAGATCCACGCCGGCGGGCGCGGCAAGGGCAAGTTCAAGGAACTTTCCGAAGATGCCAAGGGCGGTGTCCGCCTGGCCTTCTCGCTGGAAGAAGTGACGGCCCACGCCAAGGAAATGCTCGGCAACACCCTGGTCACCAAGCAGACCGGTGACTCAGGCAAGGTTGTCAACCGTCTCTATATCGAAGATGGTGCTGATATCGAGCGTGAGCTCTATCTCTCCATTCTGGTGGACCGCAGCGTCGGCCGTCCGGCCTTCGTCGTCTCTACCGAAGGCGGCATGGACATTGAAGCCGTTGCCGAAGAGACCCCGGAAAAGATCATCACCTTGCCGATTGACCCGGACACCGGTGTCACCGAAGCCGATGCTGCCAAGCTGTGCGAGGCCCTGGAGCTGACCGGTGCGGCTGCTGAAGACGGCAAGACGCTGTTCCCGATCCTGCACAAGGCATTTGTCGAAAAAGACATGGCCTTGCTGGAAGTCAACCCGCTCATCGTTATGAAGGACGGTCACCTGCGCGTTCTGGACGCCAAGGTCTCCTTCGACGGCAATGCGCTGTTCCGCCATGACGACATCATGGCCCTGCGCGATGAAACGGAAGAGGACGCCAAGGAAATCGAAGCGTCCAAATACGACCTCGCCTATGTTGCCCTTGATGGCGATATTGGCTGCATGGTGAACGGCGCGGGCCTGGCCATGGCCACTATGGACATCATCAAGCTCTATGGCGCCGAGCCGGCCAATTTCCTTGATGTGGGTGGTGGTGCCTCCAAGGAGAAGGTGACGGCCGCCTTCAAGATCATCACGTCCGATCCGAACGTGAAGGGCATCCTGGTCAACATTTTCGGTGGCATCATGCGTTGCGACGTGATCGCGGAGGGCGTTGTTGCAGCCGTCAAGGATGTCGGGTTGCAGGTTCCGCTCGTTGTGCGCCTGGAAGGCACCAATGTTGAGCTTGGCAAAAAGATCATCAACGAAAGCGGTCTGAACGTGATCGCCGCTGACGATCTCGACGACGCTGCCCAGAAAATCGTGAAAGCCGTGAAGGGGGACGCGTAATGTCCATCCTCGTCAATAAAGACACAAAAATCATCGTTCAGGGCCTGACCGGCAAGACCGGTACGTTCCATACGGAACAGGCGCTTGAATATTACGGCACCAGGATGGTGGCCGGGGTGCACCCGAAAAAGGGCGGCGAATCCTGGTCCTCCGGTCTGGAAAGCGCCGCCGAGCTGCCGATCTTCGCCTCTGTCGGCGAAGCCAAGGAAGCCACCGGGGCCGATGCGTCCGTGATCTACGTTCCGCCGGCAGGCGCAGGCGCTGCCATTATCGAGGCGATTGAGGCGGAAGTTCCGTTCATCGTCTGCATTACCGAAGGCATTCCGGTGGCCGACATGGTCAAGGTGAAGGCCAAGCTGGAGAAATCCAACTCCCGCCTGCTCGGCCCGAACTGCCCGGGCATTCTGACCCCGGAAGAGTGCAAGATCGGCATCATGCCGGGCTCCATCTTCAAGAAGGGCTCGGTCGGTGTGGTCTCCCGCTCCGGCACGCTGACCTATGAGGCGGTCTTCCAGACCTCCAATGCCGGCCTCGGCCAGACAACGGCTGTCGGCATCGGCGGTGACCCCGTCAAGGGAACGGAATTCATCGACGTGCTGGAAATGTTCCTGGCTGATGATGAGACCCAGTCCATCATCATGATCGGGGAAATCGGTGGCTCTGCGGAAGAAGAAGCGGCCCAGTTCCTCAAGGACGAGGCCAAGAAGGGCCGCAGCAAGCCGATGGCAGGCTTCATTGCGGGCCGCACGGCACCTCCGGGCCGCACCATGGGCCATGCCGGTGCCGTGATTTCCGGCGGCAAGGGCGGCGCTGAAGACAAGATCGCGGCCATGGAAGAAGCGGGCATCAAGGTGTCACCGTCTCCGGCTAAACTCGGCGAGACGCTTCTGGAAGTCTTGAAGGGCTAAGGGCAGAGGATTATGTGCCTTTTGCGACGGAAACTGTTTACGTTTCCTATTGCATGATGACAGGATGGGTTGCGGCGCCCCGGGTGCCGTAACCATTTTCGCGGGGCCGGAGATTTTACCGGCCATTGTAGGGAACCGGCCGCGGGTCTTTTGCCGACCCGCCAAAACGAAAAGGGCGGAGCAGCCCTCCGCTAAAGGACATGGCACGGCAGGAAGCGAACAACGTATTCGCACTGACGTCGTTGCTTTACGGCGCCAACGCAGCCTATATCGAAGATCTCTACGCGCAGTACAAGACCGATCCGAATTCGGTCGATGCCGACTGGCGGGATTTCTTTGCAGCCTTTCAGGACGAGAAAGACGCGGTTCTGAAGGAAGCCCGCGGGGCTCCTTGGAAACGCGCGGATTGGCCGATCGAAGCCAATGGCGATCTCGTCAACGCCTTTGACGGCAACTGGGGCCCGATCGAGCAGAAGCTCGGCGACAAGCTGAAAAAGAAGGCCGAAGCCAAAGGCGCGCCGATGTCCGACGCCGAGGTCCATCAGGCTACCCGGGATTCGGTCCGGGCGCTGATGATGATCCGCGCCTACCGCATGCGCGGCCATCTGCATGCGGATCTTGATCCTCTCGGACTGGCCGGCAAGGGCGATCACGAGGAACTGCACCCCTCGTCCTACGGCTTTACGGAAGCTGACTGGGACCGCAGGATCTTCATCGACCATGTTCTGGGTCTGGAATATGCCACCATCCGGGAGATGCTGGATATTCTGAAACGGACCTACTGCTCGACGCTTGGCGTCGAGTTCATGCATATTTCCGACCCGGCGGCAAAGGCCTGGATTCAGGAACGCATCGAAGGTCCGGACAAGCAGGTTGCCTTTACCTCTGAAGGCAAGAAGGCAATCATGAACAAGCTGATCGAGGCCGAAGGCTTCGAGAAGTTTCTTGACGTCAAATACACCGGAACCAAACGTTTCGGCCTGGATGGCGGGGAAGCGCTGATCCCGGCTCTGGAACAGATCATCAAGCGCGGTGGCCAGATGGGCCTGAAAGAGATTGTGTTCGGCATGGCTCACCGGGGCCGCCTGAACGTTCTGTCTCAGGTTATGGGCAAGCCGCACCGGGCCATCTTCCACGAATTCAAGGGCGGCTCCTATGCGCCCGACGAGGTGGAAGGCTCTGGCGATGTGAAATACCACCTGGGCGCGTCCGCTGACCGCACCTTTGACGGCAACAATGTTCACCTGTCCCTGACGGCCAACCCCTCCCACCTGGAAATCGTCAATCCGGTGGTGCTGGGCAAGGCACGCGCAAAGCAGGATCAGCTGGCAGCTGCACAGGACGGGTCGTTCATTGATACGACCGAGATCGACCGGGGTACGGTTCTGCCGCTGCTGCTGCATGGCGATGCGGCCTTTGCGGGCCAGGGGGTGGTTGCCGAGTGTTTTGGCCTGTCCGCGCTGCGCGGCCACCGCACCGGCGGCTCGGTCCATGTGATCATCAACAACCAGATCGGCTTCACCACCAATCCGCGCTTCTCCCGCTCCTCGCCCTATCCGTCTGATATGGCCAAGGTGATCGAGGCGCCGATTTTCCATGTGAATGCGGACGACCCGGAAGCGGTTGTCTTCGCGGCCAAGATCGCCATCGAATACCGCCAGACCTTCCATCGTCCGGTGGTGATCGACATGATCTGCTATCGCCGCTTCGGCCACAATGAAGGCGATGAGCCGGCGTTCACGCAGCCGATCATGTACCGCAAGATCCGCAAGCACGCGACGACGCTGCAGCGCTACTCGGAGCGCCTGATCAAGGAAGGCGTGCTCGGCCAGGAAGACGTTGACCAGATGAAGGCCGACTGGCGCAAGCACCTGGATGGCGAATTCGAGGCGGGCCAGGCATTCAAGCCGAACAAGGCCGACTGGCTGGACGGCAAATGGGCCGGGATGAAACGCGCCGATGACGAGGAAGATCCGCGCCGGGGCGAAACCGGTCTGCCGATCGACGAGTTGAAGAATCTCGGCCGGGCACTGACCCATGTGCCGGACGGCTTCAACATCCACCGCACAATTGCGCGCTTCATGAACCACCGGGAGCGCATGATCGAGACGGGCGAGGGCATCGACTGGGCCACCGCCGAGGCGATGGCCTTCGGCTCGCTGCTGAAAGAAGGCCATCCGGTGCGCCTGTCCGGCCAGGACTGCGAGCGCGGCACCTTCTCCCAGCGCCATTCCGTGCTCTATGATCAGGAAGACGAAAGCCGCTATATTCCGCTCAACCATGTGGGCGAAGGGCAGCAGCGCTATGAAGTCATCAACTCCATGCTGTCGGAAGAGGCCGTGCTTGGCTTCGAATACGGCTATTCGCTGGCAGAGCCGCGCGCGCTGACCTTGTGGGAAGCCCAGTTCGGGGATTTCGCCAACGGCGCCCAGGTCCTGTTTGACCAGTTCATCTCCTCCGGGGAGCGCAAATGGCTGCGCATGTCCGGCTTGGTCTGCCTGCTGCCCCATGGCTATGAAGGTCAGGGGCCCGAACACTCGTCTGCCCGGCTGGAGCGTTATCTGCAGCTGTGTGCGGAAGACAATATGCAGGTGGCGAACTGTTCGACCCCGTCCAATTACTTCCACATCCTGCGCCGCCAGCTGCGCCGAGACATCCGCAAGCCGCTGATCCTGATGACGCCGAAATCGCTTCTGCGTCACAAGAAAGCGGTGTCCAAGCTCGACGAACTGGGGCCGGACACAACGTTCCACCGGCTGTTGTGGGATGATTGGGGGCCGAACCTCAATTCCGAAGGCAAACTGGTGGCCGACGACAAGATCCGCCGGGTCGTGATGTGTTCGGGCAAGGTCTATTACGACCTGCTCGAAGAGCGCGAAAAACGCGGCATCAACGATGTCTACCTGCTGCGCGTGGAACAGCTTTATCCGTTCCCGAAAAAGGCTTTGATGCTTGAACTGGCCCGCTTCCCGCAGGCCGAGATGGTCTGGTGTCAGGAAGAGCCGAAGAACATGGGCAGCTGGTTCTTCGTTGAATCCTATATTGAATGGGTCCTGGAGCAGATCGATGCCAAACACAAGCGCCCGCGTTATGCCGGCCGCTCCGCAATGGCGTCCACCGCAACGGGATTGATGTCCGTACATCTGGCTCAGTTGCAGGCATTCCTAGAAGAAGCTCTGGGGAACTGAGTACATCTTTCTGGAGGGCCTTCGGGCCCTCTTTCAAAAATTGGCCGGGTAATTTTAAGAGAAGGCGACCATGGCAACCGAAATCCGCGTGCCCACTTTGGGTGAATCCGTTTCCGAAGCAACTATCGCGCAATGGTTCAAGAAACCGGGCGACGCCGTCAGCCAGGACGAGCCGCTGGTAGAGCTCGAAACCGACAAGGTGACGGTGGAAGTGCCGGCGCCGACCGCCGGAACCCTGGAAAGCATCGTGGTCAAGGAAGGCGATACGGTTGAAGTCGGCGCCCTTCTCGGCCAGATCGCAGAAGGCGCGGGTGCCGCAGCTGCCGCGCCGGCCAAGAAAGAACCGGCCAAGGAGGCTGCTCCGGCAGCCAAGGCCGCCCTGGTCGATGTGTTGACCCCAAGCGCAGGCGAATCGGTGACTGAAGCTGAAGTCGGCGAGTGGAGCGTCAAGGTTGGCGATGTGGTCAAGGCGGATGACACTCTGGTTGAACTGGAAACCGACAAGGCGGCGCAGGAAGTGCCCGCACCGGTTGGCGGCACGGTTGTGAAGATCGCTGCGGAGACGGGAGCAACCGTCGAGCCGGGTGTCCTGCTCTGTCAGATCGATCCGTCCGGTGCCGCAGCAAGCGCCGCACCGGCCGCGGCCAGCGCACCGGCCCCTGCTGCTGCAGCACCGGCTGCAAGCGGCTCGGCTATGCCACCGGCGCCCTCCGCCTCCAAGATGATGGCGGAGAAAAACCTGTCTGCCGGCCAGGTCGCCGGGTCCGGCAAACGCGGTCAGGTTCTGAAGGAAGACGTGATCAACGCAATTGCGTCCGGCGCAACGGCCTCCGCGTCTGCTCCGGCACCGGCGCTGCGCGGCCCGGTCGCAGCGGAAGACGAAGTGCGCGAAGAGCGTGTGCGTATGACCAAGCTGCGCCAGACCATTGCGCGCCGCCTGAAAGACGCCCAGAACTCGGCCGCCATGCTGACCACCTACAACGAGGTGGACATGGGCCCGGTCATGGAGCTGCGCAAGCAGTACAAGGAGCTGTTTGAGAAGAAGCACGGCGTCAAGCTCGGCTTCATGGGCTTTTTCACCAAGGCGGTGACCCATGCGCTGAAAGAGATCCCGGCGGTGAATGCCGAGATCGACGGCACGGACATTATCTACAAGAATTTCTGCCATATCGGCGTGGCTGTCGGCACCGACAAGGGCCTTGTGGTTCCGGTCGTGCGCGATGCCGACCAGATGTCGATTGCCGAAGTCGAGCAGGAAATCGGCAATCTCGGCCGCAAGGCCCGGGACGGCAAGCTGGGCATGGCCGACATGACCGGCGGCACCTTCACCATCTCCAATGGCGGTGTCTATGGCTCGCTGATGTCCTCTCCGATCCTGAATGCCCCGCAATCGGGTATTTTGGGCATGCACAAGATCCAGGAACGCCCGATGGCTGTGAACGGCCAGGTGGTGATCCGCCCGATGATGTATCTTGCGCTCTCCTATGACCACCGGATCGTTGACGGCAAGGAAGCCGTGACCTTCCTGGTCCGGGTCAAGGAAAGTCTGGAAGACCCGCAGCGTCTGGTCCTGGATCTTTGATCCGCAGGGCAGTTCCGGCAAAAGCGGATCCCGGGTTCGGATGCGGAATTGCCAAATGACAAAATGTTGGTGCAGTCCACAGGCTCTGATCTGAACGGACTGCTCCAGCGGATCTGAAACGTGCAACCCAGGGGGGCGCCGGATCATGAGCCTGGAATTTCTGATGACCGCCTTGATCGTGGTGCTGGTTCCCGGAACCGGCGTTGTCTACACGGTTGCAGTCGGGCTCGGAGGCGGGCGGCGGGCCTCAGTTGCGGCGGCTTTCGGCTGCACCCTCGGCATCATTCCGGCCATTCTGGCCGCCATCATTGGCCTGGCGGCCCTGTTGCACACCAGTGCGCTGGTGTTTCAGGCGGTCAAGTTTGCGGGCGTTGCCTATCTGCTCTATCTCGCCTGGCAGACCTTGAAGAACCGGGGTGCGCTGGACCTGAAAGAGGACCGGCAGGCAGGTCGCTCCCTGGCGGCGACGGCGCGGACCGGTTTTCTGATCAATATTCTAAACCCGAAACTGAGCGCTTTTTTTCTGGCCTTCCTGCCGCAATTTATCAGTCCGGCCGCAGCCAATCCGGCCCTCGACATGGCCATGCTCGGAGCGGTCTTCATGGCGATGACCTTTGTCGTTTTTGTGGTCTATGGCCTGTTTGCCTCGCTTCTGGGGGATCATGTTCTCAAAAGCGAGACGGTGCTGGTCTGGATGCGGCGGACCATTGCGGCCACCTTTGCAGGTTTTGGTCTGCGTCTGGCCCTGGCGGATCGCTGAGAGGAGACGGCAGGTGATCAGACCCATATCAAAAAAGGGCCGGGGAGCGCATGTCTGAGAAGGTTGTCATTGTAACCGGCGGCAGCCGGGGAATTGGCGCCAGTGTGTGCCTGAAACTCGCCGCGCCCGGAACAACGGTCCTGGTCAATTACGCGTCCAATGCGGCTGCGGCGGCAGAGGTCGTATCCGGTGTGGAAGGCCGGGGCGGCAAGGCCATTGCTGTTCAGGGCAATGTCGGCTCAGAGGCTGATGTGCTGCGGCTTTTTGAAGAGGCGGACAAACACGGCCCGTTGACCGGGCTCGTCAACAATGCCGGTGTGGTCGATGAGGCGGTTCGTGTGGAAGACATGAGCCTGGAGCGTCTGACCCGGATCTTCAGCATCAACCTGACGGGCTCGTTTCTCTGCGCCCGGGAAGCGGTGCGGCGCATGTCGGCCCGCCATGGCGGGACCGGCGGCAGCATCGTCAATCTGGGCTCAGCCTCCTCCAAGATCGGTTCGCCTGCGCAATATGTCGACTATGCCGCCTCCAAGGGGGCCATCGATACCATGACGGTTGGTCTCGCACTGGAAGTGGCTGGCGAGGGCATCCGCGTGAATGCGGTCCGGCCCGGCATCATCGATACGGACATTCATGCGTCCGGCGGCCAGCCTGACCGGGTTGCGCAAATGGAAAGCAAGTTACCCATGAAACGCGCCGGAACCGCCGAGGAAGTGGCCGACGCGATTGTCTGGCTCATGTCCAGCCAGTCCAGCTACACAACCGGAGCCATTCTGGATGTGAGCGGCGGGCGGGCGATACTCCCGTAATTCAGAAACTGGATTAGAAACAAAAGAGGCAAAGGCGACCTAAAATGTCCCAATATGATCTTGTCGTCATCGGAACCGGCCCGGGGGGCTATGTCTGCGCGATCAAGGCGGCCCAGCTGGGCCTGAAAACCGCGGTGGTGGAAAAACGTTCTACCCTTGGAGGAACCTGTCTCAATATTGGCTGCATTCCCTCCAAGGCCTTGCTCTATGCCTCCGAAATGTTCGAGGAAGCCAGCCACGGATTTGAGAAAATCGGCATCAAGGTATCCAAGCCCAAGGTCGATCTGCCGGGCATGATGAAACACAAAAGCGATGTGGTTGATGCCAATGTCAGCGGCGTCGCCTTCCTGATGAAGAAGAACAAGATCGATGTTCACACCGGCACCGGCAAGATCCAGGGACCGGGCAAGGTGGAAGTTGCCGCCGAAGACGGCACGTCCAGTGTTCTGGAGACGAAGAACATCGTGATCGCCACCGGCTCGGATGTCATGCCGCTGCCGGGCGTTGAGATCGATGAAAAGCAGATCGTGTCCTCCACCGGCGCATTGGAGCTGGAAAAGGTGCCGGGCAAGCTTGTGGTCGTCGGTGGCGGTGTCATCGGTCTGGAACTGGGGTCTGTCTGGAACCGTCTGGGCTCCCAGGTAACCGTGGTGGAATTCATGGACAAGATCCTCGGGCCGATGGACGGGGACGTCTCCAAGAATTTCCAGCGCATGCTGAAAAAACAGGGCATGGACTTCAAGTTGTCTTCCAAGGTCACCGGCGTTGCGAAGAAGGGCAAGGGCCTGGCTGTCACGGTGGAGCCGGCCAAGGGCGGTGAGCCGGACGTCATCGAAGCCGACATCGTTCTGGTTGCCATCGGCCGCCGGCCTTATACGGAAGGGCTCGGCCTGGAGACCGCCGGTGTGGCACTTGATGAGCGCGGCCGGGTGCAGATCGACGCCCACTACAAGACCAACGTGGACGGGATCTATGCGATCGGCGACGTGGTCGCCGGTCCGATGCTGGCGCACAAGGCCGAGGATGAAGGCGTTGCCATTGCCGAAATCCTTGCAGGGCAGGCCGGTCACGTGAATTACGACGTCATTCCGGGTGTCGTCTACACCCATCCGGAAGTGGCCTCAGTCGGCAAAACGGAAGAAGAGCTGAAAGCAGCCGGGGTTGAGTACAAGACCGGCAAGTTCAACTTCTCCGCCAATGGCCGGGCCCGTGCCATGAACCAGACCGACGGCTTTGCCAAGGTTCTGGCCGATGCAAAGACCGACCGGGTGCTCGGCGTTCACATTGTCGGCTTCGGCGCCGGGGAAATGATCCACGAAGCGTCGGTTCTGATGGAATTCGGCGGCTCGTCTGAAGATCTCGGCCGCACCTGCCACGCGCACCCGACCATGTCGGAAGCGGTCAAGGAAGCCGCCCTGGCCACTTTCGCCAAGCCGATCCATTCCTGATCTTCGGTCCTCGCGGATCGGAATGTCTTGAAAGGCGCTGCACGTCTCTGGCTTGCAGCGCCTTTGCCTTGTAAAGGGAAAGCGAACGGAAGCCATCAGACTCAGGTCTTTCGACGGAGGTGATCAGATCGGTTCCAGTTGTACTTTCCTGGCGTTTAAGCGGGATCTACCTTCGCTTTGAAAGTCTCCTTTTGCCGGAAGTCATCCAATGCGATAGACCGCTAAAACGGCTTGTCCTTTTTCAGCCTCTTTGGCCAAGGGGCCATGGCAGTTCTTTAAAGATGCGTGGGGCGCGCAATGCACATGAAATCAAACGGACGTATGACCGCACACATGGCGGGTCTTTGGGGGCTGTTCTGTATCGGATCAGCCTTGGTGTTCTTCTGGCCGAGCCATACGATTGCCAATATAGATGACCTGTTCTTTGTGCCCTGGGCCACGGAATATGCAGCCACAGGTGAGCATATCAATCCGTTGCTGGCCATACAGTTTCCAGGGCTGGAGAATTATCATCTCTACACCCGGTTCCATCTGATCCTGTCCGGCTTGTTCCTGGAACTTTTCGGCGTCAGCAGGCTGACAGTGATTGCCTATGAGTATGCGTGTTTTTTATCGACCGCCCTTGCCTTTTCAGGCTTGTGTCTGGCAATCCGGTTGCCCAAAGCGGCCATAATGGCCCCCCTGCTCTTCGCGCCAATGTATGTGGTGGCAGGTTTTCGGCTCGAGACCACCGCCTGTATTTTTTGGATGTTTGGCCTGTTTATGCTGTTTCTCGCGGCCCGCTTGCAGGATCACGGAGAAACAGAGCTAAGGGTCTCCGGTGTCAGAACGCTCGGCAAATTTATGCTTGCGTTTGCACCCTTGGCCTCACCGGCTGTCTTCGCCTGGAGCCTCGGCGCTATCTTGGCGCATGATTTGTGGCAGCTTTATTCCCGCAAGCTCGGGTTTGGCCGCTTCGTTCTTGAAAATGGGATCGCCCTCCTTCTGGGCCTGTTGGTCTTTTCGCTCAGCATTGAGTTTCAGTATCGCGACTTTTTTGATCAGCTTGTCTTTCATGCGGCGAGGTCAACCGGGCACGGCATCAATGACGAGGCGCTGCTCCGGGCTGGGATTTTTGCCGCGACAGGACTGATCCTCACAAGGTGGTCGCGTGCGGCAGCGCTGCTTTGCCTGATGCTGGCGGCAGGGCAGGGGCTGGGAGCGTTCCTGCATGACAAGGCACTGGCCAGGAACCTTGCGGCCAGTGCCGTCTTTCTGGTGGCGCTTGATGCGGTCACGGCAAAGCGCTTCCAGGCGCTCGCCTATGGGATTTACGGTCTGGTTATCCTCGTGGTGTCAGCCAACTTCCTGCTGTTTTACCTGCTGTCCGGCACCGCCCCGGGCCGGGACCTTGCGCTCAAGGATTATCAGCATGATGTCGCGGCCCACAAGCGCGTGTTCATCGATGAAACCATGGCGCATCACTATCTGGACCATCAGACCCGCGATGCAATTGCCTGGACATGGGGACGCAAGTTTCCCCTTGCCCGGGCCGAAAAACTGAGCGAACTGAACCCTGGGGAGGTCTGGTATCTCAGCCCCTATACCTTGTTCGGATATCTCAAGGGGCATACGGCCATTGCCGATGCGGTCAAGGCCGGCGGTATCAGCTACCGGCATACCCCGCAGTTGCCCTGTGTCATGGGCCGCCAGTCCTGCCGGCTTCCGGCCGAAGGCTGGACCATGCTGCGGCTTGAGCGCACCGGCGGCAGTGTGCAATTGAAGGACTATTCAACAGGCCGCACCATTCAGCTTCCCGAAGGGTCCTGACCTCAGGTTTTGTTGTGGTTATGGCGGCACAAGCTGTGATCGCCGAAGGCCTTGAGCACGTTGCAATCTGTCATGGTGTGTGTGCCCTTGCAGCTGGCTGCGATGCGCTCAAGTTCGGCTTCCAGCTTTTTCAGATAGGCAATACGTGCCCGCACCGCCACCAGCTGATCGAGCGCAATGCGGTCTGCCTCCTGGCACGGCATATCTGGGTGCCGGGAAAGGTCAATCAGCTCCCGGACAGCTGGCATAGGCAGGCCGAGATCCCGGCAATGTTTGATAAAGCCGAGCCGGTCCCGGTCTGCCTCCCGGTAGCGCCGCTGGTTGCCTTCGGTCCGCACAGGCGTGTCAATCAGGCCTTCTTTTTCATAATAGCGGATCGTGGGGACCTTCACTCCGGTCTGTTTCGACAAGTCTCCGATTGAAAAATCCATAAAAGCCTCTTGAACCTCTAGCCACTATAGGGATTAGAAGGCCTGGCAGACAGGAAATCAAGATGTTTCAAGGAGACGGACATGGGCGCCTGCTGCGCAAAATCCCACGGGTCATTTGATGGAATGTCCAGGGACTACCGCCGCCGTTTGTGGCTGGTGATTGGCTTGAATGCGGTCATGTTCGCAGTGGAGATGGCTGCCGGTCAGGCTGTCGGCTCAAAAGCGCTGCAGGCGGATGCCCTGGATTTCTTCGGCGATGCGCTGACCTACGGGGTATCCCTTGCGGTGATTGGGACCTCGCTGAAAACCCGGGCAACGGCTGCTCTGGCCAAAGGGGTCAGTCTGCTCTTGATGGGGGCATGGGTCGCCGGTTCCACGTTCTATCAGGTTTTTGTCCTGGGCGTGCCCCAGGCCGCAGTCATGGGATCCATCGGTTTTCTCGCCCTTGCGGTCAATCTGGCCAGCGTGGTGCTGTTGATGCGCTACAAGGACGGGGATGCCAATGTGCGCTCTGTCTGGCTCTGCTCGCGCAATGACGCCATCGGCAATGTGGCAGTGATGGCTGCGGCCATGGGCGTATGGGGCACGGCAACGGCCTGGCCGGATCTCATCGTGGCAGGCCTAATGGCAGCATTGTTCCTCTCCTCCGCGCTCCAGATTCTCGGTCAGGGACGAAAGGAATACCGGTACAAGGCCGATCATCCGGCGCCTCTTGAAGGCGCTTGAAGACCAGGAGATCATCCCATCGGGGCCGATCTGACAGTGTCTTTTTGAGAGGCACAAAAAAGAACCGCTGCCGAAGCAGCGGTCAATGGATTGGAGCGTTAGAAACTTGGATTACTCGGCAGGCGGCCCGGAAGGCGCCTGCAGAATGGTCTGTTCCTCCACGACCGCCTGACTGAGGTCATTGGTCGCGATGGAAATGTCCGTTTCGACGTTTGGAACTGGAGCCGTTTCCGCAACGGTCATGTTCTTGTCGGCCTTGGCAGTTTTGTCCCATGGGCACGCAGTTGCCGGAGCAATGGCAAAGGCGCTCAGGGCGAGGACTGCCGTAAAAGTGCTGGTCATGCGCATCTTAAGCCTCCATCGAATGTCGCGGGGTACTGTAGCGACACTGATAAAGGTAAAGCAAAACTGAAATCCGGCAAGGAAAAACCGGGTGAAGATTGATACCAAGGTTAAGATCAGTGCTTCACTGGCGGTTAAGGTTAAAGGTTTGTTGCGTATTTGGCTCTGACAAGTCGTTGATTACGTTGACGACATGGGTATCCAGAACGTCGCCGAAAGCTCTGAGCGTGATCTTTTTGCTGCTCAGGAAGCCGATCAGAAGAACGACGATCGCGCCGTCTGAACGCAGCTCCGCATCGGTCCAGCCCCATTTGCAGTCCCGTGGAATACAGGCGGTAAACGCCCGGACCTTGATGTAAACCCGCTCGTTCTCACATTTGCTGCGCACTTCCACCCGGCTGATTTCCTTGGGCTTGGCCTCCGGATTGACCCAGACCCCGTCTTCGGGAAGCGGGCAATAGATGCGTTCGGCCTGGGAGGGGGCCACAAGGAGGAAGAACAGGCTGGCTGCAAGGATCACGATACGCATTGAAGGTCTCCAGCGAAAGCTTGCTTGCGGTGCCTGTCCGAGGCGCTTTTTCCGGTCCTCTGCGGGATCCGGTTGCAGGTATTTTATATACTTGCCGATGGAATATTCGCCTTTAGCGATTCGCATTCAATCGAAAGTGTCCCGGTCATGCACTCACTCACCACGGAGCAGCTTGTGCTGCGCCCGCCAGAGCATAGCGACTTTGAGGTTTACAAGTCGTTTTTTTCCGATCCGGACGCCTCGCGCTTTTATGGCGGTCCGTTGCGGGCCGACCAAGCCTGGCGGGGTCTGGCGGCACATCTGGGGCACTGGCAGTTGCGCGGCTATGGCATATGGATGATTGTCCTGAAAGACAGTGGCGATCCGGTCGGCGGCTGTGGCTTTGTCTGGCCGCAGGGGTGGCCACGGCGCGAACTGACCTGGTGGTTGCTGCCGCAAGCGCGGGGCCGGGGTATTGCCGTGGACGCCTCGCGCGCCGCCATCCGCCATGCTTATGACCAATATGGCTGGGCGCTTGTGGAAACCCATATGAAGGACAGCAATATCGCCGCGAAAAAACTGGTGCAGAAGCTGAACGGCCGGGAGATTGCGCGCGAAACCTTCCCCGATGGCGAGATCCGCTCTGTTTATGCGCTGCCACGGCCTGACTGAGACCCGCAGCTCCTTATCGTCTCGGATGCGCCTTGTCATAGGCGGCCAGCAAGTGGGCGGAATCGATTTCAGTATAAATCTGTGTCGAGGAGAGGCTTGCATGACCGAGCAGCTCCTGAATGGTGCGCAGATCCCCGCCACCGGCCAGAAGATGCGTGGCAAAGGAATGGCGCAGGGCATGCGGGGTCGCAGTGTCGGGCAGGCCGAGCGCGCCGCGGAGCTTTTCCATGGCCAGCTGGATCATGCGCGGGTTGAGCGCTCCGCCCCGAGCACCCAGGAACAGCGGCCCGTCCGCAGAGACCGCATAGGGGCAATGTTTGAGGTAAAGGGCAATGGCCTCGCAGACGGCGGGCAGGATCGGCACGATGCGCTCCTTGCGGCCTTTGCCGAGAATGCGCAGGGTCTTTGTGCCAGGCGTTGGCGCCATGCGTCCGGTCAGCGAAAGCGCCTCGGAGATCCGCAGGCCACAGCCATAGAGCAAGGTCAGCACTGCGGCATTGCGCGCTTCAATCCAGGTCTCGCTTTCCAGGGCCAGATCGCCGCTGGTCACGTCCAGTGCATCCTTGGCCGACACCGGCTTGGGCAGCGAGCGGGCCTGGCGCGGCGGTCGCACCGCATCGGAGGCAGCCGCATTCACCTCGCCGCGCCGCTCCAGAAACTTCAGGAACGAGCGGATACCGGCAAGCCCCCTGGCAAGTGACCGGCTTTGCACCCCTTGTCTGCGGCGGGACGCCAGAAACCCCCTGAAATCGGCAGGCCGGAGTGCAGCAATGTCTTTCAGACCGGGGGCACCGCCGAGATGCATGGTCAGGAAGCGCAGAAACTGCCGCAGGTCCCGGTCATAGGCGAGCAGCGTCTTGTCCGACAAACGGCGTTCATCCGACAGATGATCCAGCCACAATCCTATCCGGTGGTTCAGGTCCGGTTGGGCGGTCACAAGAAGATTGGACATGTCGGATGCGGTCGGGCTCATGAGGGGAGTTTAGGACACCGGCCTGTACCGATTGGTTAACCGGCCCACCATAGTAAGACTGCCCACAAAAAACGGCCCGGATATGGTCCGGGCCGATCCTGTTCTGTTGGTCTGATGACGGACTTAAAGAATGCTCTGCCCGGTCTTGGCCCAATCGGCCAGGAAGGCGTCCAGGCCCTTGTCTGTGAGGGGGTGCTTAACGAGGCCCTTCAGGGTCGCTGGTGGGACCGTTGCCACATCTGCGCCGATGATCGCGCATTCCTTCACATGATTGGCGGTGCGGATCGAGGCGGCCAGGATCTCGGTATCAAAGCCGTAATTGTCATAGATCACGCGGATTTCGCGGATCAGTTCCAGGCCGTCGATGTTCATGTCGTCAAGGCGCCCGATGAACGGCGAGATGTAGGTCGCGCCAGCCTTGGCCGCCAGAAGGGCCTGGTTCGCGGAGAAGCACAAGGTAACATTCGTCTTGGTGCCGTCTTCCGTCAGCAGCTTGCAGGCTTTCAGTCCGTCGAAGGTCAACGGCAACTTGATGACCACATTGTCGGCAAGTGCCTGAAGCACTTCGGCTTCTTTCATCATGGTGTCGAAATCGGTGGCGGCCACTTCAGCCGAAACATCACCGTCTGTGATCTCGCAGATCTCGGCAATCACTTCCTTGAAATCGCGGCCCGACTTGGCAATCAGGGACGGATTGGTGGTGACGCCGTCAAGGAGACCGGTGGCTTCCAGTTCCTGGATTTCGGCGGTGTCGGCCGTGTCGACGAAGAATTTCATGCCTGTCTACTCCTTGTAAGGCACCCGTATCAAAGCACCCGTCCGGTCTGCTGCCGTCTGCCGGTCTTGCCCGGTCAGGCGGAAGCAAAAATTTGCGCGGTGAGCCGCGCTCTCTTTACCCTAGGATGATGACAAGAAGAACCCCTGATTCTCCGGTGGATGAAATTCCTGTGGTGCGTCCCGCAAATGCCGCAGGGCTTGATTGCTGGTCCTTGCCGGGCAAACCTGCGCCGGATTATGAAACCAGCCTGCCGGATGGCACCGGGACCTGCCCTGACATTTTGGAGACCTGAAAATCCGTGCTGTTTGACGATCCCGATCCTCAGGAAACGATTGCCAGCGTGCTGGTGCCCGTCGCCATTGCGGGAGCCTATACGTATAAAGTGCCGGCCGGCCAGACGGTGGTTCCGGGGACAATAGTCAAGGTGCCGCTAGGGCCCCGTGAAGTTATCGGGGCCGTTTGGGACATTGAGCCGGATGCGGCGATCAACCCGCAAAAGCTGAAAACGATTTCCCGCATCTATCAGGAGACGCCGCCGCTGGATAAGGATCTGCGCCGGTTTGTCGACTGGGTGGCCAACTGGACCCTCGGCGCGCCCGGCATGGTGCTGCGCATGGTGCTGCGCTCAGAAGAGGCCCTGGCGCCGGAAGCGCCGGTGCCCGGAGTGCGCCGGATCGAAGGGGCTGAGCCGGACCGGCAGACGGCGGCGCGCCGGAAAGTGCTGGAGACGATGGCGGACGGCATGGCCTGGACCAAAAGCGGCCTGGCCCATGCGGCCGGGGTGTCGGCTTCCGTGATTGACGGTTTGATCCAGCAACAGGTGCTGGAGGTGATCTCCATGCCTGCGGCCCCGCCGCCGCCCAGGCCTCAGATCGATTTTGCGAAGAAAGACTTGACGCCAGCCCAGCAGGCGGCCGCCGGAAGCCTGATCCGCAGTTTTGACGCAGGCGCAGGCGTGTCGCTGATTGATGGCGTGACAGGGTCGGGCAAGACCGAGGTCTATTTCGAGGCGATTGCAGAAGCTCTGCGCCGGGACCAGCAGGCGCTGGTCCTGATCCCGGAAATTGCCTTGACCGAGCAGTTCCTGCGCAGGTTCGAACAGCGGTTCGGGGTCTATCCCGCTGAGTGGCATTCTGAAATCACGCCAAAAACCCGGGCGCGGGTCTGGCGTGGTGTCGCTTCCGGCGATGTGCGGGTGGTGATCGGCGCCAGATCGGCCTTGTTCCTGCCCTTCCGCGAGCTGGGGCTCATCATTGTTGATGAAGAACATGATGCGGCCTTCAAGCAGGATGACCGGGTGCCCTATTCGGCCCGGGACATGGCAGTGGTGCGCGGTCATATTTCCAGGTTTCCTGTTGTTCTGGCGTCCGCAACCCCTTCTGTTGAAAGCCATGTCAATGCGGAAACGGGCCGCTACAGCCTGGTTGAATTACCGGAGCGGGCCTCCGGGGCGGAGCTGCCGGATTTGAAGGCCATCGACATGCGCATGGACGGTCCGGAGCGGGGGCGCTGGCTGGCGCCGCAGCTGGTCCATGCGATCAAGGAGACGTTTGCGGCTGGCGACCAGTCCCTGCTTTTCTTGAACCGGCGCGGCTATGCGCCGCTGACCCTGTGCCGGACCTGTGGCCACCGGTTTCAATGTTCGCATTGCAGCGCCTGGCTGGTGGAGCACCGCTTTCAGAAGAAGCTCGTTTGCCACCATTGCGGCCATGTGGAGCCGGTGCCCCAAAGCTGCCCGTCCTGCCAGAGCAAGGACAGTCTGGTGGCCTGCGGTCCCGGGGTTGAGCGGGTGGCGGAGGAGGTCTCCGATCTTTTTCCCCAGGCGCGCACGCTGGTCCTGTCCTCCGACCTGCCCGGAGGGCCGGAACGGCTGAAACGGGAAATGAAGATCGTGGAAGAGGGCGGTGCCGACATCGTCATCGGCACCCAGCTGGTGGCCAAGGGGCATAACTTCCCGAAAATGAAACTGGTCGGTGTCATCGATGCGGATCTGGGCCTGGCCCATGGGGATCCGCGCGCGGCGGAAAAGACGTTTCAATTGCTGGGGCAGGTGACCGGCCGCGCAGGCCGGGTCACCGGCGGCGGTGTCGGTTATTTGCAGACCTATAACGCAGAGCATCCGGTCATCAAGGCTCTTCTGTCGGAAGACAAGAAGGCCTTCTATCAGGCGGAAGTCGAGGCCAGGCGCGCGGCCGGCCTGCCGCCATTTGGACGGTTGGCCGCCTTGGTGGTGTCCGGGCCGGACAAGGGCTTTGCCGAAGGGTTTTCCAGGGCCCTGGCGCGGGCGGCGCCGCATGATCCGGCGGTCACCTTGCTGGGGCCGGCGGAAGCCGCCCTAGCCATGGTCCGGGGACGGCATAGATACAGGCTGCTTGCCATGGCCCCACGCCAATTCGATCTTCAGTCCTATTTGCGCCATTGGCTCAGCGCAGGTCCGAAGCCGTCTAAAGGTCTGCGGGTTCAGGTCGACATCGACCCGCAGCATTTTTTGTAAAACCGGTTTGAACGCTACGGAATCAGGTGTCCCACCGCTCGGTTTTGAGGGCTGCAAGCTGGAAAGACACGGGCTTTCTGGCGAAGTTTGGCGCGATTTCGCAGCCAGGGCGGCAGGCCCGCAAAGGGGATTTGAGGCGTGGGCTGCAAAAAACTCCCAAAAATCGGCCAGAACAGTCTTTTGGCGAAGTTGCACACGGTGAAACCCTGTGCTAATTGAGGCGCGGCTTTGGGGGGATCGGCTTAACCGTCATACCTTCTGACCTTGAAAAAGATCATTATTTTCAAAGTTTTGCGGGCGATTGCCGTTCCGTGGGCTTGAAAAAACGTCAGAGAGCACGGACCTGGTGACTGATAACGTATCTCTCGTATCCGGTGTGGCACAGCGTTACGCGTCCGCCCTTCTCGACCTTGCGGAAGGCGATGGCGTCACGGCTGACGTGGAACGGGATCTGACTGCTTTCGAAGGCATGTATGCTGAAAGTGAGGATCTCGTCCGTCTCGTGAGAAGCCCGGCATTCAGTGCAGAAGAGCAGCTTGCGGCGCTCACAGCACTTCTTGACAAGGCAGGCATCTCAGGTCTTGCCGCAAATTTTGTGAAGCTGGCCGCCCGCAACCGGCGCCTCTTCGTTCTTCCCGACATGATCAAGGCATTCCGCGCGCTGCTTGCAGACAAGCGCGGTGAGGAAACTGCAGAGGTCACCTCCGCAGCCGCCCTGTCCGACGAGCATGTCGCTGCCCTGAAAGAGGCTCTCTCGGCTTCAACGGGCAAAACCGTAAACATCGCAGCGAAGGTTGATCCTGCCCTGATCGGCGGCCTTGTGGTCAAAGTCGGGTCCCGCATGGTCGACACGTCTCTGCGTACCAAGCTCAATTCACTCAAGTTCGCGATGAAAGAGGTCGGCTGATGGATATTCGGGCCGCGGAAATCTCCGCAATCCTCAAGGACCAGATCAAGAGCTTTGGCCAGGAAGCCGAAGTTTCTGAAGTTGGTCAGGTGCTCTCCGTCGGTGACGGTATCGCCCGTGTGTATGGTCTGGACAAGGTCCAGGCCGGTGAAATGGTTGAATTCCCGGGTGGCATCAAGGGCATGGCCCTGAACCTGGAATCCGACAATGTCGGCGTCGTGATCTTCGGCTCCGACCGTGACATCAAGGAAGGCGACACCGTCAAGCGGACCGGAGCCATCGTGGAAGTGCCGGTCGGCAAAGGCCTTCTGGGCCGCGTTGTTGACCCGCTCGGCAACCCGCTGGACGGCAATGGCCCGATTGAGGCCACCGAAAAGCGCCGTGTGGACGTGAAGGCACCAGGCATCCTGCCGCGCAAATCCGTGCATGAGCCGATGTCAACCGGCCTGAAGGCAATTGATGCGCTGATTCCGGTTGGCCGTGGCCAGCGTGAGCTTGTGATTGGCGACCGCCAGACCGGCAAGACCGCAATCATTCTGGATACGTTCCTGAACCAGGCGCCGCTGCACAAGTCCGACGACGAAGATGTGAAGCTGTACTGCATCTATGTGGCTGTCGGCCAGAAGCGGTCGACCGTTGCCCAGTTCGTGAAGACCCTGGAAGATGCCGGTGCGCTGGAATATTCCATCGTCGTGGCCGCGACCGCTTCCGATGCCGCCCCGTTGCAGTTCCTGGCACCTTTTGCGGGCTGTGCGATGGGTGAGTTCTTCCGCGACAATTCGATGCATGCTGTGATCGGCTATGACGATCTGACCAAACAGGCCGTGGCCTATCGTCAGATGTCCCTCTTGCTGCGCCGCCCGCCGGGACGTGAAGCTTTCCCGGGCGACGTCTTCTACCTGCACTCCCGCCTGTTGGAGCGCGCCGCGAAGCTCAATGAGGATCACGGCAAAGGATCCCTCACGGCGCTTCCGGTCATCGAGACCCAGGGCAACGACGTGTCGGCGTTTATCCCGACAAACGTGATCTCGATCACCGACGGTCAGATCTTTCTGGAAACGGACCTCTTCTACCAGGGTATCCGCCCGGCCGTGAATGTTGGCCTGTCGGTGTCCCGCGTAGGCTCGTCCGCCCAGATCAAGGCCATGAAGCAGGTTGCCGGTCCGATTAAGGGGGAACTTGCCCAGTACCGCGAAATGGCTGCCTTTGCCCAGTTCGGCTCTGACCTTGATGCCACCACCCAGCGTCTGCTGAACCGTGGCGCCCGCCTGACCGAACTCCTGAAGCAGCCGCAATTCTCACCGCTGAAGACGGAAGAGCAGGTCGCGGTCATCTATGCCGGTGTGAACGGGTATCTCGACACCTATCCGGTGGACCGGGTGAAGGACTTCGAAGAAGGCCTGCTGCTGTTCCTGCGTGGCGAGCACCAGGATTTGCTGAACGCCATCTGGGAGAAGAAGGCTCTGGACGACGACCTGACGGCCAAGCTGAAAGCGGCCATCGACGCGTTCGCCAAGAACTTCGCCTGAGACCACACGCCGGGATAAGGAGCAGGGGCGGCCATGCCGAGCCTGAAGGACTTACGAAACCGCATCGCTTCCGTTAAGGCGACGCAGAAAATCACCAAGGCCATGCAGATGGTGGCCGCGGCGAAACTGCGTCGTGCCCAGGAAGCTGCGGAGGCCGCGCGCCCCTATGCGGAACGCATGGACGCCGTGCTGGCCAATCTCGCGGTGGCTTTTGAGGGCCGCGACGATGCTCCGAAGCTGATGTCCGGGACGGGCAGGGACCAGGTGCATCTCCTGGTGGTTGCTACGGCCGAGCGCGGACTGTGCGGGGGCTTCAACACCAACATTGCCAAGCTGGCCCGTGAGAAGGCCCGCAGCCTGATCGCGGACGGCAAGACCGTAAAGATCATGTGTGTTGGCAAGAAGGGCTTCGATGCGTTGAAGCGCGAATTCGGCCAGCATGTGATCAAGACAGTCGATCTGCGCAGCGTTAAGAATGTGGGTTATGCCAATGCCGATGAAATCGGCCGGGATGTCCTTTCGATGTTCGCCGATGGCGAGTTCGATGTCTGCACCCTGTTCTATTCGACCTTCAAGTCGGTCATTGCGCAGGATCCGACGGCTCAGCAGTTGATCCCGGCTCATTTTGAGGCCGGAGAGGGCGAGCAGGCCAGCGGCGCGCAGGCGGTTTACGAATATGAGCCGGATGAGACGGAGATCCTTGAGGATCTTCTGCCGCGCAACATTTCCGTTCAGATTTTCCGGGCGCTTCTGGAAAATGCTGCTTCTGAGCAGGGCGCGCGCATGTCCGCCATGGACAACGCGACCCGCAACGCAGGCGAGATGATCGACAAGCTGACGATCAACTACAACCGCCAGCGTCAGGCCCAGATTACGACGGAACTGATTGAAATCATCTCGGGCGCCGAAGCGCTCTAGAGCAGTCTGCGCCCGGTAAAGGGCGCAGACTGCCAGACTGGTATTAATGTCGATCAACCGGCTGTTTCCTCATGAAAGCTCAGGAAACAGGTTGATCAAACGGGATCGAGACGAGGATTAGGGATATGGCTGACAAACAGGTCGGACGGGTCACCCAGGTCATCGGCGCCGTTGTCGACGTCAAGTTCGATGACCACCTGCCGTTGATCCTGAACGCTCTTGAAGTAGACAATCAGGGTGTGCGCCTGGTGCTTGAGGTTGCCCAGCACCTCGGCGAAAACACGGTGCGCACCATCGCCATGGACTCCACCGAAGGTCTGGTGCGCGGTCAGGACGTGGTCGACACCGGCGCACCGATCGCCGTTCCGGTCGGCGACGGCACCCTGGGCCGCATCATGAACGTCATCGGGGAGCCGGTGGACGAAGCGGGCGACATTCCGCATGAAGACAAGCGCGGCATCCACCAGGAAGCTCCGACCTTCATCGAACAGTCCACGGAAGCTGAAATCCTGGTGACGGGCATCAAGGTCGTCGACCTTCTGGCGCCTTACGCAAAGGGCGGCAAGATCGGCCTGTTCGGCGGTGCCGGTGTCGGCAAGACCGTTCTCATCATGGAGCTGATCAACAACGTTGCCAAGGCGCATGGCGGTTACTCCGTGTTTGCCGGTGTGGGCGAGCGGACCCGTGAAGGCAACGACCTTTACTGGGAAATGATTGAATCCGGCGTGAACAAGGAAGGCGGCGGTGAGGGCTCCAAGGCGGCGCTCGTCTACGGCCAGATGAACGAGCCTCCCGGAGCCCGTGCCCGTGTTGCTTTGACCGGTCTGACGGTCGCCGAGCATTTCCGTGACCAGGGCCAGGACGTGCTGTTCTTCGTGGACAACATCTTCCGCTTCACCCAGGCCGGGTCCGAAGTGTCCGCGCTTCTCGGCCGTATCCCGTCCGCTGTGGGCTATCAGCCGACCCTGGCGACCGACATGGGCGCGATGCAGGAACGGATCACGACCACGACCAAGGGGTCGATCACGTCCGTTCAGGCCGTTTACGTTCCGGCCGATGACTTGACCGACCCGGCGCCGGCTTCGACCTTCGCCCACCTGGATGCTACGACCGTTCTGAACCGCTCGATCGCTGAAAAAGGCATCTACCCGGCTGTGGACCCGCTGGACTCCACGTCCCGCATGCTGGACGCCCGCATCATCGGTGAAGAGCACTACAACACGGCGCGCGCCGTGCAGGGCACGCTGCAGCGCTACAAGGCTCTGCAGGACATCATCGCCATCCTGGGCATGGACGAATTGTCTGAAGAAGACAAACTCACCGTTGCCCGCGCCCGCAAGATCGAGCGCTTCCTGTCCCAGCCGTTCTTCGTGGCAGAAGTCTTCACCGGGTCCCCGGGCAAGCTTGTGGCTCTGGAAGATACCATCAAGGGCTTCAAGGGTCTGGTGGAAGGTGAATATGACCATCTGCCGGAAGCTGCCTTCTACATGGTTGGCTCCATGGAAGAAGCCATTGAGAAAGCACAGAAACTGGCTGCGGAAGCTGCCTGATCTGGCCAGCAGGACCGGACGCCCGGAGGGTGTCCGGTCTCTTCAAGTCTGATGGCGCAGCCATCTGAAACGTGACTGACAAGGAAGCCGCCAAATGGCCGAACTTTTCCAGTTTGAGTTGGTGTCGCCGGAGCGCCAGCTCCTGTCCGAACAGGTCGCCGAGGTTGTCGTTCCGGGCGCCGAAGGCGAATTTGGCGTTCTGAAGGACCACAGCCCGTTCATGTCCAGCATCGCGCCGGGCATTTTGAAGGTCCGGGCCGATGCAGGCACCTGGACCGAATATTTCGTCCGTGGCGGTTTTGCCGATGTGGCAGGCGGTGGTCTGACGGTTCTGGCCGAGCAGGCCGTGCCGGTCTCCGAGATCAGCAAGGACCAGCTTGATCAGGCGATCCGCGACGCCGAGGAAGATGCGGCCGATGCCAAGGACGACGCAGCGAAACAGAAGGCTGACCGTACCCTGGCGCGCCTGAAAGACGTTGCCGAAGCTCTGAAAGCGGCTTAAGCCAGCTTACAAAGTCCTTTTTATAGCTCTCCAGAACACCGCCTTCATCAAGGCGGTGTTTTTTTTATGTCTATTATTTCAACAACTTACGCAGATCCTATTGCGCGTAACAAGGGAATTACGGAGTTGTAATATTTCATTAACTAAATTAATTAAAATAAATGATAGAGAAAATCACCAATGTATTTTGATTCGACTCGCAAGAATCTGAGTCGGTATTCCGTAAGGAGCGCGATATGACGATACGAAGGAAGATTTTACTTGGATTTTCTTTTGTTGCAATCTTGGTTGCCGTAATTGGAGGCTGGTCTTTCGTCGTTTTGACCAAGTTTGTGAATGACATCGAAGCGATGGGGGACATGAGCGGAGATGCTCTTTTGTCCGCAGAGCTCAATGCGGATATGGCCAAGGTTCTGGTGAACACGAACAAGTATCTGCAGACCCGTTCCGACGAGGCTCTGGGGCAGGCTCATGACTTCATCCGCCAGATGGAGGAGGGCTTGAAGACCGCAGACGCGGAAATCAATAATCCGGCGCGGGTTGAGCTCTTGAAAAAAATCAAGGGCGGTATGGCGAATTTCAAAACGGGGCTCGAGACGGTTGTACAGTTGTACCGGGAGCGGGATGACCTGGTAACAAACCGTCTGGATGTGATCGGACCGGAAGCGCGCAAGAACCTGTCTACCATCAATGAAAGCGCGACCTGGGCCAGCGACTATGAAACCGCAAATCTGGCGGCCAGAAGCTCCCAGAAATTTCTTCTTGCCCGGCTTTATGTGCTCAAGTTCCTGGCGTCCAACACGGCTGAAGACTTTGAGCGGGCCATGGAGGAAATGGCCAAGGTTCAAAAGGAAGCGACCGCTCTGAGCGAAAGCATTGAAAATGCAGACCGCAAGGACCTGCTGGCAAAGACCCTGCCGATGCTGGAAGACTACAGACAGGCCGCACAGCGGGTTCATGATATCGTCGTGGAGCGCAACGAGATCCGGAACACGGTGCTGGATCATACGGGCACTCAGATCAACGCCTGGGCTGCGGAGATCAAGGAAAGCGCAGTTGCAGACACGGGCGTGATCGCTGACAACACGGTGGAGCGGGCCGTCTTTGCGGAATACCAGATTGCCTTTGTGGCTGCTATTGGCTTCCTGGTGGCCGTTGGCCTGTCCGTGATCATCACCTTCAGCATTACACGCCCTCTCACCCGGCTTGTGGCCGATGCCACGCGCCTGTCGGCGGGAGACACATCTGTCGCTTTCAAGGAAGCTGAGCGCAAGGATGAGATCGGCACGGTAGCCCAATCGGTTGCCGGGTTCCTGGACGGGGTTGTCCAGCGCCAGCAACTGGCGGAGCAGCAAGAGCAGGAGCAAGAGGCCCGTGAGGTCCGCAATGAGAAGATTGCCGCTCTGATCGACACATTCAGCAAACAAAGTGCCGGTCTGCTGGAAGTGGTCGACGGTGCGACAATCGCGTTGCAATCCACTGCGACCCAGATGACCCAGACGGCCCAGGACACCAGCATGCAGTCGGCGGAAGCCGCTAGTGCTGCCGAAGAGGCGACAACCAACGTCCAGACGGTCGCGAGCGCCACGGAAGAGCTGTCCGCCTCGCTTACGGAAGTGAGTTCCCAGGTCAGCCACTCCACCGGTATTGCCGCGAAAGCCTCGTCCGAGGCGAAAAAAACCAATGCCCAGATCGGAAGCCTTGCGACGGTCGCTGAGGATATTGGCGAGGTCATTGGGCTGATCCAGAACATTGCCGAACAGACCAACCTGCTGGCATTGAATGCCACCATCGAAGCGGCACGGGCCGGCGAGGCGGGCAAGGGCTTTGCCGTTGTGGCAGCGGAAGTGAAGGACCTGGCCAGCCAGACTGGCAAAGCGACGGAGGAGATTTCCCAGAAGATCTCCGCTATTCAGGAAGAGACCAAGGATGCCGTGGGCGGTATTCAGGTGATCAGCGAGATCATCGATGAAATGAACAGCGTTGCCACAACCATTGCCTCGGCCATCGAGGAGCAGTCAGCGGCGACGGGCGAAATTGCAACCAATGTGGATCAGGCCGCCGGGGGAACCGGGGTTGTCAGCAGCAATGTTGCCCGTGTCTCCCAGGCCGCCAGCGAGACCGACGCGGCCGCCAAGGGGGTGTTGGACGCTTCGGAAAAGCTGGCCCAGCAGGCGGAAGAGATGCGGTCCACGATTGAGACCTTCTTGACGGAAGTCCGGGCCGCCTGACGCAAGGTGATATGATGGCGCCTATTTGATGGGCTTTGCCCCGGATGTCTTGTCATCAAAATTAGGGTGAGAGAATTGAGACCTTCTGGACCGCGACCTGGAAACAGGCCGCGGTTCGCTCTTGGAAAGGGTTGGGGCTGGTCAGGCCTGTTCCTCGAAATGCTGGAAGCCGTCCCGGCCTGCATTTTTAACCGCATAAAGGGCAACGTCTGCTTTCTTAAGAAGGGGGCTGGCGGCATCTCCAGCCCCTTGGATGGCGGCAATACCGACACTGGCACTGATCAAGATGGAGTTGCCTTCGATCTGGTAGGGCCTTTTGAGTTCGGTGACGATGCGTTGAGCGATGCGCGTGGCCAGCCCCCGTTCGGCTTCGGTGTTGCGCACGATCACTGCGAATTCATCGCCCCCCAGACGGGCGACTGTGTCCTTGGAACGCACACAATCCTTCAGCCGCGTGGCAACAAGCGTCAGAAGCTCATCCCCGACATGGTGCCCATAGGTGTCATTTACCGGCTTGAACCGGTCGAGATCGACCATCAGAAGGTCGCTGGCTTCGCCATAAAGCTGTGAGCGCGTGATTGCATCTTCCAGCTTGAGATTGAACAGCGTGCGGTTGGCAAGTCCCGTAAGGGTATCGTGATGGGCGGCGTGGGTGATCTTCTCGGTGGCCCGCTCGCGCAGGGTGACGTCTTCATGAGTGCCGATCCAGCCGCCATCGGGCAAGGGGGTGCGAACAATGCTCAGGACCTTGCCATTCGGATGCCTCAGGGTTGTCCGTACGACCTCTCCCGCATCTAGCCGGTCCCGAAGGGCCAGGTAATAGGCGATGGAGTCGCCGTCAAAATGGTTGCGCGATTTCTCAAGCTCAAGCACGTCAATCAGATGCATGCCTTTTTGGACTTCCCCTTGCGGTTTGTCGAAGAGGTCCAGGAATTGTTTGTTCCAAAGAGAAATGCGGCCTTCATTGTCGAAGACGCAGACCCCTTGGCGCATATTGGCGATAACCGCTTCCAGCTCGTTCAACCGCTTGGTGGCCAGGCGTTCCTTTTCCACCAGCTGCTCTTCCATCCGTTTGCGGTCGGTGATGTCCATGATGCTGGTGACATTGCCGCCATTGGCAAGGGTGGTGCCACGCACCTCAAGCACGCGGCCTTCCGACGTTGTGCGTTCATAGATATGGGTGTTGGAAGAGCCGTATTTCCGGATACGCTCTTCGGCGATCTCGTCCGGTTTGCCCGGGCCGTAATCCCCCCGTGCGGCGAGGAAGGCGACTGTGTCTTGCAGTGTTGGGGGCGGGTCCTTCTGCAGGAACTCTTCCGGTATGTTGAACAGGCGCACAAATTCCGAGTTCCAGGACGACAGGATCTGGCCGCTGTCGTGATGGACAAGACCCCCCGGGAAGTTGTCAAAAAAGACCTGCAGCGTTTCTGCCTGCTGTTTCAGCTTGGTGATATCGGCCAGGGAGATCACAGCTCCGGCCAGATCATGCTCACCACTTGGTTCGATGCTTTGCGCATTCATGCGCAGCCAGCGCAGGCGGCCGCTGGGTTCATCCCGGACCTGAAGTTCCACGTCCCGTATTCTGCCGGGATCCCGGATTGCGAGTTTGAAAGGATTGACGGACGAACCGTCAACGAGACTGGGCATCTGAAACGACACTGGCAGGTCGTGCGCGCATTTCCCGGTCAGGTCCGTGTCTGCCAGGTTCTGTCCGGTCAGGCCCAGCAAATCCATGGCGGCGGAGTTGAGGGAGCGGATGCAGCCTTCCGGGCAAACCAGTAAAATGCCTTCCTGAAGCGCTTCAAAGGTGGAGCGGCGCACGGCTTCGGCCGCCCGGGCTTCCTGGTCTTTTTGGCGGGCCCGGGTGATATCCAGCAGCACGCCGACAAGCCGGCGCACCGATCCGTTTTCGACGACTGCATGGCCGGCCAGCCGGACCCAGATCTCCTGGCCTTTGGCATTGGTCAGTTGCAGATCCCTGTCCCAGCTGACGCCATCGCGGAGGCCCTCGTGGAAGGCGCTTTCCAGGACGTCCCGGTGTGAGGGACACAGGAACGCCAGAAGGGTATCCAGGTCAGGCTCGAAAGCGGCATCCACGCCCAGAATGTCCCGTGTCTTGTCGGTCCAGGTCATCAGGCCGGTGCGGGGGTCATAGTCCCAGCCGCCAACTCCGGACACTTGGGCGATTTCGGTCAGGAGACCCTGGTGTCTGTCGGCCTTTGCCTGTTCCTGCTCTGCTTTTTCAAGGGCCTCCCGCGTTTCGTAGCCCGCCTTCAGCGATTTGATCAGACCTTCGACCACTTTGGCTGTATTGCGCAATTGCGTCACTTGGACGTCTGTAAGCTGGCGGGGCTTGTGGTCAATGACACAGATTGTGCCAATGCAGTTCTGTCCATCCAGGGAGATTGGGCAGCCGGCATAGAAGCGGGCCCCGAGAGGTCCCGTGACCAGCGGGCTGTCCTGGAAGCGCGGATCTTCCAGAGTGTCGGGAACAATCAGGATATCCTGACCGAGAATGGTGTGGGTGCAAAAGGAATTTTCCCGGCGGGTTTCAGGGGTGTCCAGGCCCACAGCCGCCTTGAACCAGACCTTGGTCCTGTCCACGATCGATATCAGCGCAATCGGGCATTCCAGCATATGAGACAGGTTGGAAACGACCGCATCATATTCTGGCAGATGCTCAGAATTCAGAATGGCTAGCTTCCGTAAAGCTTCCAGCCTTTCATTTTCATTCTGTACCCTTGCCAGCGCCATTTCCGATATAGACTCCGTATTCGCACGTCTCCGGACTCTGGTATGTTATAGTATCGATTTAATAATCATATCAATGCAATAAACTGAATAGAGAAATATATAAACGCAATGAAGATATTTGTATGCATCTGCTATTTTTCATTTTCATTTGGAATTTTAATTCTCTGAGTTTTCTTTATTGTTAAACTTAACTAGGATTTTGTGGCGCGTTCATTTTGGTTTATTCACAGAAAAGACACGGCCAGAGACCATCTCGTTGCTTCGATCAACTTTATTGCGAGAAGACATTCAGACCATCCTCACCAAATAAGACCCTGTTTGACCGTGACATGAGAGCGTTCAGCAAGGAGCCTGTCACAGGGCGATGTGGGGCATCGTCCAAGACGCGCGACACGGCGGAACGCTTCCATGTCGTGGACTTCGATGGGTTTTTGAATGCGCCGGGCTGCATCACGCCGCTTGCCCGGCCGCCCAGGCCGATCTGCGCGCGCTTCCTGGTTGGCGAACCTGAAAAACATCCAATAGGGTCTTTTTTGGTGAGCGTGGTGTCAGCCATAGGTTCTTGAGAAAGTTCCCAAGGGGCAGACAAAAGAAAACCCGGCACGAGGCCGGGTTTCAAGGAGTGTGGGGAACCCCACGATATGTCTGCTTTTGTTGCGAGCAGCTTTATCAATCACGCAGCGCGGCGGAAAGACAGGCTCATGCCACCACCGGACCGGTTGCGGCGGCGTTCTTCCGGCGGAATGTAGACAATTGCGCTGTGTTCTTCGCAATAGGATACGCCCGCTTCAACACGGGTGTTGCACGGGAACGTATAGTTTCCAGCGTCACCTTCAGCCCATTTGCAGCAGCCCGGGCGCGGGAGGGACAAGTCAGCCATCTTGTTTTCCTTCTCAGTCAAGCAGCAAAAGCGCTCGAGCATCCTCTGGAGGGGAGGATCCGAACAGCTTTCGACAGAAATCGGATATTACAGCGCCCCGGACTGCGTCCGGTGGTTGACCCGGTCAAGGGCTCCTCAGTAAGCGCAGGATTTAAATAAGCGGGGTGTCACAAAATTGCAATAGAATACCTGACATTTCCGTCCTGCACTCAGTGCATACCGGGTTAATCGGGCGTTAAAGCGTCGTGCGCCGGTAGGGGGAAACCACTTTGTCTTTTGAGGTGAGTTCTGTTCTCTCAAGAAGTTATCCGGGTGTGCCGCGGTCCTTGAAATGCCCACCAGCCGCTTCCAGGGCTTGAGGTGTATCCAGATCAAGCCGGGCCGCCGGGCCAATTTCAACTTCGGTCACGAAGCCTGGATTGCCGGCAATGACATGCCGTGCCCCCACATCTCCGCTCAAACTGCGCAAGGCGTCGAAAAAGCGCCGGTCCCACAGAACGGGATTGCCGCGTTTGCCGTCCGCTGTCGCCGTTACGATCAGGTTATTGCCGCCCGCCCGGTAGGCGGCAATCAAAGCGGTCAGGTCTGAGGCCCGAATGCGAGGCATGTCCCCGAGCAGAATGAGAACGGCCTCCGTATCCGGTGCGATGGCCTTCATGCCGGTGGCGATGGACCCGGCCATGCCGTCCGCAAAATCGGGATTGCGTACACATAAAATACCGAGATCTGCGACATGCGCTTCCACCTCTTCGGCCAGGTGGCCCGAGACCAGGATGGTCTGGGAAAGCTCCGCGCCGCAGGCGGCTTCCGCCACATGGCGTATCAGCGGTTTGCCGTCCAGCTCAGCCAGCAGCTTGTTGGGCCCGCCCATGCGTGTCGACTGTCCGGCCGCCAGAAGAATGGCGGCGATTTTGGGCGGTGACGCCCCGGGGCGTTTGACCTCGCGCGGCTGCGGCCGGGTTCCGATTTCCATCAAAAGACCTCCAACGCCCATGGCGGTGATGTCGTCTGGACCGGTCTCGATACCGGCCAGAAGCCGGTCGAGTACCCAGTCGAAGCCATTTTCCTTCGGGCTTCTGGCACAGCCCGGCGCGCCAAGAACGGGCACACCGGCAAGGTCTGCCAGCATCAGCAGGTTACCCGGATCGACGGGCATGCCCAGATGGGTGACGGTGCCTCCGGCCAGATCGACTGCCGCGGGCAGAACATCGTGCCTGTCTACGACCGCCGAGGCGCCAAAAAGAATGAGACAGTCCGCCCCGTCCCGGATCAGCCGGCCCATAGCCGCGCTCACGGCTTCGCTCGCATGTGCCACTCTTTCTTCCTGAAGCACATGGCTGTTGCTGGCCCGGAGCCGGTCCTCCAGAACCCGCCGGGTCTTGTCCATGGTGCTGTGTTTCAGATGGGGCAGTTCGGTGGCGACAAGACCGACTTTCCGGCTGCGGAACGGCGCGATGCGGACGGCCTTTTGCAGGGCGGTCTCGGCCTGATGCAGGGCGGTGCCGGTCACGGCAAAGGAAATGATCTTTGCTGTGGCGACCATGCGGCCTGGCACCACCTTTGTGTGGTTCGCCAGCGTGGCAAAAGTAATCGCTGGGTCGACCCGGTTGGCCGCCGTGACAGCGTCTTCGTCAAGACACAAAAGGCCCGGCGTTGCCGCATAAAGGTTCAGGCGCCCGGTAAAGGCGGTATCGGCTTCAAGGCCTTCTCCCATGGCGGCTCTGCCCAGACGGGTGGCGGCGGCATCTTCATTGATATCGCCAGGGTCCAGCCGTGCGGCAATGACCGAGGTCTCTCCCTGGGCTGCCAGAAGACGGCAGTCTTGTGCGCTCAGCACATGCCCTTTTGTCAGCACCTTGCCGGCAAGCCGGGTTCTGTGAGCCAGCAGACAGCCTTCGGCGTCCTGAAGCGGAACAGCGCCGAATTTCATCCGGCCGTCTCCGGATCTCCCTGTCTCAGGGCCTTGAGGATGGCCGCCAGAACGGCGACGGCAATCTCGGCCGGAGACGCGGCGCCGATATCCAGTCCAATGGGGGCGTCAATGCGCTCAAACAGCGCCGGGTCGGCCCCTGCGGCAGCGAACCGCTCCAGCCGTTTGGAATGGGTCTTCCGGCTGCCCAGGGCGCCGACATAAAAACAGCCCGTCTTCAGGGCTTCCAGAAGCGGCGTGTCGTCGATCTTTGGGTCATGGGTGAGGGCGGCGACGGCGGTATAGGCGTCAAGCGGTGCTGCCTTCAGAACATCCTCCGGCCACTCGGCTTTCAGGTCCGTGCCCGGAAACCGGTCCGGCGTGGCAAAGGCGGTGCGCGGATCAACGACCGTGACATCGAGCCCGGCGATCCGGGCCATCGGCACCAGCGCCTGGCTGATATGCACAGCGCCGATGATCAGCAGCCGGGGGGCGGGCACGCTGACGGTTAGAAAGACGTTGCCGGCTGGAGTTTCCACCAGACCGGATTTGCCCGACCGGAACCGTTTTTCAAATTCTGCGGCAAGCGGGTGGGCAGAATAGTCATCGGCGGCGCGCACCAGTTCCTGCGTGCCGTCATCCAGCCGGGTGACCAGCAGGGCGGCCCGGCGGGCCTGCCGCTCCGTGTTCAGGGCTTCAAGACGCGAAAGATCCATGGTGTCAGGCTTTGTCCGTCGCCAGCTTGAGCCCAAGCCCGACCAGAAGGGACCCGCCGATCCAACGGCCCAGATCCTGGAACCTTGAGGTTGAGGTGATACGCTTCTTGACCTCGGAGGCAAACAGCACGGTGATGATATCGGCTGAGGCAAAGGCGCAATTGACGATCGTGCCCAGGACTAGGAATTGCGCCCAGATCGGCAGTCCAACTTCGGGGGAGACAAACTGGGGCAGGAAGGCGATGAAGAAGATCGCGGCCTTGGGATTGAGAACCTCCACAAGGATACTGTCGACAAAGGCTCTGCGGCCGGACTTCTGCGGCAGTTCGGGAAGCGGCGCTGCTGTGAGACGGGTGCGGATCATTCGCCCGCCCAGATAGATCAGATAGAGTCCACCCACCAGCTTCAGGGCCACATAGAGCGCCGGCACGAGCGCGAAGAGGGCAGAAAGGCCAAACGCGGCTGCCAGGACATGGGCATAACACCCCAGATGGATGCCAGCGGCGGCCATGAAGCCAGCCCGCCTGCCCCGGGAAATTGTCTGCGCGGCGGTGTAGAGCACTGCGGGACCGGGCATATAGGCGAAAAGGGCGGTTGCTGCGAGAAAGGCAAGGAAGGTTTCAAGCGAATACATCAGCTATGTCTCTCATCAAACAACGGGTTCAACATAGACACGGATCCGGCCGCCACAGGAGAGTCCCACGCGCCAGGCCGTTTCATCGGCGACACCGAATTCCAGCGTTGCCGGGCGTCCCGTTTCGATGACATCGATGGCCTCGGCCACCACAGCCCCTTCCACGCATCCGCCTGACACGGAGCCTTCAAACTGGCCGTCCGCGTCAATCACCAGATGGGAGCCGACCGGCCGGGGGGCAGAGCCCCAGGTCTCAATCACTGTAGCCAGCGCAACCTTGCGTCCCGCCCGGCTCCAGTTTTGGGTCGTGGTCAGTACATCGGTGATGCCGTCGGGACCTTGCCCGGATGCGGCAAGGTGAGGGCTGTCGGTTGTTGTCATATGTTTGGTCCTCCCAAAAGGGTTTTTCCCACGCGAACGTGGCAGACGCCGGTTCAACTATAGATTTTTCTGGGGCAGAGAAAAGCTTTTCTCAAACAGAAACGGCGCCCGGGGGGCGGGCGCCGTTTCAAAACGTGAATGTGAGATTGCTATGAGCCGGTTACTCGGCAGCGCTGCGCAAGGAGGGGGCTGCGCTCAGAACGGCTCCGTCCACATGGGCTTCGAAGGTCTCGAAATTGTCGACGAACATCTGTACCAGCTTGGCAGCCTGTGCATCATAGGCCGCCTTGTCCGCCCAGGTGTCCCGCGGGGTCAGGATGGCAGTGTCCACGCCCGGCACGGCGACCGGAACCTCAAACCCGAAATTCGGGTCGGTGCGGAACTCCGCATCGCTCAGCGCGCCGGACAGGGCCGCCTGAAGCAGGGTGCGGGTCGCCTTGATCGGCATGCGGTGCCCGGTGCCATGGGCGCCGCCGGTCCAGCCGGTGTTAACCAGCCAGCAATCCACATTATGCTTGGCGATCAGGTCCTTCAGCAGGTTGCCGTATTCGGACGGGTGGCGCGGCAGAAACGGCGCGCCGAAGCAGGTGGAGAAGGTGGCCTGCGGCTCGGTCACGCCCTTTTCGGTTCCGGCCACCTTGGCCGTATAGCCGGAGAGGAAGTGGTACATGGCCTGGGCCGGGGTCAGCCGTGCCAGCGGTGGCATCACACCGAAGGCATCGGCCGTCAGCATGATGATTGTCTTCGGCATCGGCGCGCAGCCGGTGGCACTGGCATTGGAAATGAAGTGAATCGGGTAGGCCGCCCGAGTGTTTTCCGTCTTCGAGCCGTCATCGAAATCTGGCACTCGTCTGTCGTCCAGAACGACGTTTTCCAGCACAGTCCCGAAGCGCTGGGTGGTCGCGTAGATTTCCGGTTCCGCGTCGGCCGAAAGTTTGATGGTTTTGGCATAGCAGCCGCCTTCGAAGTTGAAGACACCTCGTTCGCTCCAGCCATGCTCGTCGTCGCCGATCAGCGTGCGTGCAGGGTCGGCGGAGAGCGTTGTCTTGCCGGTGCCTGACAGGCCGAAGAACACGGCCGTGTCTCCCTCATGTCCCACATTGGCGGAACAATGCATGGACATGATGCCCTTGGCAGGCAGCAGGTGGTTGAGCATCGTGAAGACCGATTTCTTCATCTCGCCCGCATAGGACGTGCCGCCTATCAGGACGATCTTGCGGGTCAGGTCGCAGGCAATAACCGTTTCGGAGCGGCAGCCGTGGCGCGCCGGATCTGCCTTGAAGCTCGGCAGGTCAACAATGGTCATGTCCGGTGCGAACCCGGCCAACTCGCTGGCGTCCGGGCGCAGCAGCAGATT
This sequence comes from Roseibium sp. AWQ4_254, assembly GCF_056161025.1. Classification (NCBI taxonomy): domain Bacteria; kingdom Pseudomonadati; phylum Pseudomonadota; class Alphaproteobacteria; order Hyphomicrobiales; family Stappiaceae; genus Roseibium; species Roseibium sp. AWQ4_254. Next base: position 164,381 of record NZ_JBSWYH010000004.1, on the reverse strand, counting down.
GCGGATGAACAGCGAGTGCCAGGCAAATTCTGTATAGACCCGCACAGGCAGGCGGTGAACCGGATCGGCACCTCCGTAAAGATCCTGGGCGAACAGCTCCATGCCGTCCGCGTGTGCCAGGAAATCCGACAGCAACAGATCGAACTGCTCTTTGGACATCTGGGCATTGTTGTCCCACCAGACCGTATCTTTGGTCTCGTCATCCAGAACAACAAACTTGTCTTTCGGGGACCGGCCGGTGTGGATGCCGGTCTCGGCGACGAGAGCGCCGCCGGCTGCCAGCCGGGTTTCGCCGCGGGAGAGGGAATACTCATAAAGAGCAGGCTCGTACTGGTTCCAATAGAGCGCCTTCAGGCCTTTGAAGCCGAAGAGTTCACTGCCTTGGGCTAGGTTCCTGATGCCTGTTTCTTTCATCTTCCCGCATTCCTCGTGATGGGAGCTTTTCCATGCCGGACCCTGGATCGAAACGCGTCGATCCGGCTTTGAGGGCTGCGAAGCTAGTGGATTGACTTCACGGCAGCAAGACTCGCCGAGGGGCTATGTCTTTGTTTAATCGATTAAAATACTTGGCAAATCCGCCGATGATTAATTTGAGCGGCGAAGTAAAAAACGAAACCTTCGGATCGGTCGATGTATTGCTCAAGGTGAAAGAAAGCGCGTTTAAAACGAAGATAAGCTCACATCCTCAGCAGCGATGGCGCGGCCGCAAGCAGTTTGGAAACCGTACAAAGAGAAACCGATGGTTGCTGAAAGAGAAACTGCCTGCCGCTATTGCATTTCCCTTGCCGCCGCCCCATCAACGCAGACTTCAGGGCCTCATTTGGGGCCAGGAAGCGTGTCTTCGGGCCGTCTGCCTTAATTTATGCGCATTTAGCGGGCCAAAGGCTCTATGTTACAGTAAGACCGGTGCCAAAGCATCGTGGACTGCCGAAAATGGATAAATAGAGAATGCCGACAATTGCTCTGGTCGATGACGACCGCAACATTTTGACTTCGGTGTCAATTGCTCTGGAAACGGAAGGCTACCGGGTTCAAACCTATACGGACGGAACCTCCGCGCTGGACGGGTTGCAAAGTGACCCGCCTCAACTGGCCATTTTCGATATCAAGATGCCGCGCATGGACGGCATGGAGCTGCTGCGGCGACTGCGCCAGAACTCCGACTTGCCGGTGATCTTCCTGACTTCCAAGGACGATGAGATCGACGAGCTGTTCGGCCTGAAAATGGGTGCGGACGATTTCATTCGCAAACCCTTTTCCCAGCGTCTTCTGGTGGAACGTGTGCGCGCGGTGCTGCGCCGCGCCCAGCCCAAGGATGCCAGCGCGCCGCGCGAGGATGCGGACAAGTTGCTGGAGCGGGGCCAGCTGGTCATGGACCAGGAACGGCACACTTGCACCTGGAACAACAAGCCGGTCACCCTGACCGTCACCGAATTCCTGATCCTGTCCGCGCTGGCCCAGCGTCCGGGCGTGGTCAAAAGCCGCAACGCGCTGATGGATGCGGCCTATGATGACCAGGTCTATGTGGACGACCGGACCATCGACAGCCACATCAAACGCCTCCGGAAAAAGTTCAAGGTTGTTGACGACGACTTCGACATGATCGAAACACTCTATGGTGTGGGCTACCGCTTCCGGGAAGTCTGATCCAACCCAAGGCCCGTTTGGGCGCATTGGAGATGCAGGTTGTGCGAACAGAGGCGAGAGACGGCGGTCAGAAGGGCAACGGGCGTATCGGTGATAGGCTCAAGCTTCTTTTGGCGGCGGCCCGAACCGTCTGGTCTTGCGCAAGATGCATCCCCTGCGCCAATACGGCCTAGAGACAGCATTTAGATGGCGGTTGACAGCGAGAATGCCGAAACAGGTGCGGGCTCTGATCCGTTAAACGGGTCTGAGAAGTCCCGGCTGCGACGTCTCGGCAACAAGCGGATCCGCCGCCGGCTTCTTAATCAGCTCGGCCGCCTGTTCGGCACCTATGTGCTGTCGTCCCTGACCCGGCGGATCATTGCCATCAATCTGGTTGGCCTGCTCGCCCTGGTGATCGGCATTCTCTATCTCAACCAGTTCCGGGCCGGGCTGATCGACGCCAGGGTTCAGAGCCTGCTGACTCAGGGCGAAATCATTGCCGGGGCCATCGCCGCCTCCGCGACCGTGGACACCGGCACCATCACGATTGATCCGGAGCGCCTGTTGCAGCTTCAGGCCGGGGAAAGCATCACCCCGACGGCCGAGGATCTCGACAGTCTGGATTTCCCGATCAATCCGGAGCGGGTGGGGCCCGTCCTCCGGCGCCTGATTTCGCCCACCAAGACCCGGGCGCGGATCTATGATCCGGAGGGCATTCTCATCCTGGATTCACGCCACCTTTATTCCAGCGCGCAGATCCTGCGCTTCGATCTGCCGCCGCCGTCCGGCGAGGAGACCGGGTTCTGGGACACGGCCTGGCAATGGGTCAAGCGCTGGCTTCAGCAGGGCGATCTGCCGCTGTACCAGGAAGTGGGCGGGGGCGACGGGCGCACCTATCCGGAAGTGGAAGCCGCTCTGTCCGGCTCTCCGGCCAGCGTGACCCGGATTTCCCAGCGCGGTGAACTGATTGTGTCCGTTGCCGTGCCGATCCAGCGGTTCCGTGCGGTTCTGGGCACGTTGCTGTTGTCGACCCAGGGCGGCGATATCGATGCCATCGTGCGTGCGGAGCGCATCGCGATTATCCGGGTCTTCCTGTTTGCCGCAACAGTGGTGGTGCTTCTGTCGATCCTGCTGGCTGGCACCATTGCAGGGCCGGTGCGCCGGCTGTCTTCGGCTGCAGACCGGGTGCGGCGCGGGTCCAATTCCCGCCAGGAGATCCCGGACTTCTCGGACCGGCAGGACGAGATTGGCCATCTGGCCCGGGCGTTCCGGGAAATGACCAACACGCTCTATAACAAGATCGACGCCATTGAACGCTTTGCCGCCGATGTGGCTCATGAACTCAAGAACCCATTGACCTCCCTGCGCAGCGCGGTGGAAACCCTGCCACTGGCAAAGACCGCGGAATCCCAGGGACGGCTGATGGAGGTGATCCAGCATGATGTGCGCCGTCTGGACCGGTTGATCAGCGACATTTCCGACGCCTCCCGTCTGGATGCGGAATTGGCGCGCATTCAGGCCGAAACCATCGACCTGGCCGAGCTGCTGCGCAACATGGGCGATGCGGTCAACCAGCGCACTGGGATCGATGATCCCAAGGTGAAGCTGACCGTGGCCGATGCTCAAGGGCCCAAACCCTATGTGGTTCAGGGGCATGACATCCGGCTGGGCCAGGTGATCTCCAATCTTCTCGACAATGCCCGCTCCTTCTCGCCCCAGGGCGGCACTGTGCGTGTGGATCTGGCGCGTGAAAACCGGCGCATCCGCATCGTTGTGGATGATGATGGCCCGGGCATCCGGGCGGAAAACACCGAACGGATCTTCGAACGGTTCTATACCGACCGTCCGGACGGCGAAGGCTTCGGCAACAATTCCGGCCTTGGCCTGTCTATTTCGCGACAGATTATTGAAGCTCATGGCGGTACGATCTCCGCCACCAACCGCAAGGAACAGGGACCGGACGGAACCATCAAAACCGCAGGTGCCCGCTTTACGATCCTGCTTCCGGCCGGGTCTGCCAAGTGACGGGCGGCAGCGGGAGCAGCGAGGCCGGGAGCGGGATTGGGGCCAGCGAAGCCCTCCATGCCAATTGCCTTGTGATTGGAACCGCGGGGCTTCTTGTGCGCGGCCGGTCCGGCAGCGGTAAATCCGGTTTCAGTGACCATCTGATCGAGGCGGCCCGCACCAGGGGCAGCTATGCAAATCTGGTGTCCGACGACCGGGTGCATCTGGCCGCAGAGGATGGGCGGCTGATTGCCCGTCCGCCCAAGTCCATTTCGGGTCTTTTGGAAGTGCGCGGCGCGGGATTGATGCGCACCGGCTATCAGCCTGTGGCGGTGATCACCCTGCTGGTGGATCTGGAACCAGCCGAAACGCTGGAGCGTTTGCCCGAGCGGGCCTTTGCCCCCAAAAAAGTCGGAGATGTGCTGGTGCCTTCGATTTCGTGCCCGGAAAACCGGCCGGACACCGGACTGCGCCTCGTCCGCTGGGCGTTGCGTAGTGTTCTGGCTGGGACACCCGACTATATTTAGAGCATAGCGGTCGTTTTTTGCTTGCAACTGGTCAAACGGTTGCAGAGAGTGCATCAGACTGATAAACGCCCGGATCCGCCCAGAGCCAATACACACGATAGTCAGGCTGAAGACTGAATGATCGGACTAGTTCTCGTTACGCATGGACGCCTCGCTGAAGAATTCAAAGCGGCGCTGGAGCATGTGGTCGGTCCCCAGGAACAGGTTGAAACCATCTGCATCGGACCGGATGACGATATGGAGCAGCGGCGTCAGGACATTCTGTCCGCGGTGGAGGCTGCAAACTCGGGCAAGGGCGTTGTCCTTTTAACGGACATGTTCGGGGGCACCCCCTCCAATCTCGCCATTTCGGTGATGGACGGAAAATCCGTGGAAGTGGTGGCCGGGGTCAACTTGCCGATGCTGATTAAGCTGGCCAGCGTACGCGGCGACCGGCAGCTGACGGATGCGGTCGATGAGGCCCGGCAGGCCGGCCAGAAGTACATATCCGTGGCGAGCCAGGTGCTGTCGGGGCAGAACTGATCACGGATATGACGGCGACCCATCTATTTGAGAAGGACCTGACCATTGTCAACCGCCGGGGGCTGCATGCCCGCGCCTCGGCCAAACTGGTCAAACTCGTCGAAACATTTCAAGCGGACGTGACCGTCTCCAAGGACGGCCAGACCGTCGGCGGCACGTCGATCATGGGGTTGATGATGCTGGCCGCGAGTCCGGGCTGCTGCATCAAGGTTCAGGTCAGCGGCGAGGAAGCGCAGGCGGCCCTGGACGCAATAACGGATCTTGTCGAAAACGGGTTCGGCGAAACCGACTGAGGCCAGCTTTCCCTCAAGGGGCCTGCCTGCAGCGCTGGGGGCACTTGAGACGGGCCAGGCGCGATTCGGGCCGGCTTCCGGGTTCAGTGGGGGATTTTCATGGCTGGCCAGTCTGGTGACCGTACGTTTTCTGCCGCGCATGCGGCCCTGTCCCATTTGCATCAGGGCCTGGATCTTCAATTTGCCTTTGAATTGTGGGACGGGACCCGCATTCCGCAGGACAGTCCTGCTGAGGGTCTGCGGCTTGCCCTGTCCGCCTCCGCGCTCACCCGGCTGCTGAGACGCCCATCGCTCAAGACGGTCATCGAGTTGTATTCCACCGGTGACATTGACCCCAGGGGGGGCAGTATTTTCGATTTTGCGGAAAAGCGGCCGAAGCTCAAAAGCCGCGAGATCCGCAAGCGTTTGAACAAATGGCTGCTTCTGAAGAGCGCCTGGCCGCTTCTGCGGGGGGCCGGTAAAGGCTTGGCGGGGCCTGAACAGGGTCTGGACGCGGGCAGGGCGGCGGACCGCAGTTCGGGGAGCCGCAAGGCTGACATCGCGTTTCACTATGATGTCTCCAACGCGTTCTACCGGCTCTTTCTTGATCCGGAAATGGTCTATACCTGCGCTTATTTCCGGGACTGGTCCAACGATCTGGCCACCGCCCAGCAAGACAAGCTGGATATGATCTGCCGCAAGCTGCGGCTCAAGCCCGGCGATCGCATGCTCGATATCGGCTGCGGCTGGGGCGCGCTCATCTGCCATGCAGCCGAACATTACGGGGTGAGCGCCGTTGGCGTGACCTTGGCCGAAGAACAGCTTAAGCTCGCCCGCGAGCGGATCGCGGCGCGGGGGCTGGAGGGCAAGGCCTCGGTGGAACTGATCGACTACCGGGACATGACCGGCCAGTTCGACAAGATTTCCTCCATCGGCATGTTCGAAGCCGTCGGGCTGGACAATTACGATAATTATTTCCAGAGCGTTCACCGGCTCTTGAAGCCGCGCGGCCTTTATCTGCACCACGCCATCACCCGGCGGGGCAAGAAGGATCTGACGGCGTTCCGGCGCAAGAAGCCGGAATATCAGGCACTCGTGCGCTACATTTTCCCGGGCGGGGAAGTCGACCATATTGGCTGGACCCTGACAAATCTGGAGGCCCACGGCTTTGAAGTGCATGACGTTGAAGCCTGGCGGGAGCACTACGCCCGCACCACCCGGCTTTGGGCGGAGAACCTGACAGCGGTCCGGGACGACGCCATCGCCGAGATCGGCGAGCAGAAATATCGGCTCTGGCTTGCATATCTTTGCGGTGTTTCCCTCGGCTTTGAACGGGGCTCCATCGGGATTTTCCAGACGGTTGCCTCAAGGCGCACCAAGGGCCCATCCGGAATGCCTCCCTCGCGCGAGGACCTTTACCGGCCCGGGAACGGCGAGCGCACAGTCAGTCTCGATTAATCATATAAAGAATTCTTTATATCTTTATTGCGTTAAGTCGCGCCGGGGGCTATAACCCTGCCAACGGTTTCCGGCCTTGCCGGAATCGGCTGGCGGCCGCCCCGAATGCGCGTGCACTGGCATGCGGAAGGGCGGCGGCATCCTTCAGGGCCGGCAGTGGCCCGGACCCGATTTAACGCTGGACCAACAGCAGGACACTTCAATGACCGACTATATCGTCAAAGACATCGCGCTCGCAGACTGGGGCCGCACCGAGATCGAAATCGCCGAGCACGAAATGCCGGGCCTCATGGCCTGCCGTGCCGAATTCGGCGATGCCAAGCCGCTCACGGGCGCGCGGATCGCCGGCTCGCTCCACATGACCATCCAGACCGCCGTCCTGATCGAAACGCTGGTGGCGCTCGGAGCCGAAGTCCGCTGGGCTTCCTGCAACATCTTCTCCACCCAGGATCAGGCGGCAGCTGCCATTGCTGCTGCGGGTATTCCGGTTTTCGCCGTTAAGGGGGAGACCCTGGAAGAATATTGGGACTATGCCGACAAGATCTTTGATTTTGACGGTGGCGCCAACATGATCCTGGACGATGGTGGCGATGCGACGCTCTATATTCTCATGGGCGCCCGCGTGGAAGCCGGGGAAACCGGCCTGATCGAAAACCCGCAGTCGGAAGAAGAAGAATGCCTGTTTGCGCAGATCAAGAAGCGCATGGCATCCCATCCGGGCTGGTTCACCAAGCAGCGTGATCTGATCCAGGGCGTTTCGGAAGAGACCACCACCGGTGTTCTGCGTCTTTATGAAATGCAGAAAAACGGCCAGCTGCCGTTCCCGGCCATCAACGTCAATGACAGCGTGACCAAGTCCAAATTCGACAACCGCTATGGCTGCCGCGAATCCCTGGTTGACGGCATCCGCCGCGGTACCGACGTGATGATGTCCGGCAAGGTGGCCGTTGTCTGCGGCTATGGGGATGTGGGCAAGGGCTCTGCCCAGTCGCTTGCCGGGTCCGGCGCCCGGGTGATTGTCACCGAGATCGATCCGATCTGCGCTCTGCAGGCCTCTATGGACGGGTTCGAGGTCAAGACCATCGAAGAGGCACTTCCGGAAGGCGATATCTACGTCACGGCCACCGGCAACAAGGACATCATCACCCTGGACCACATGCGCGGCATGAAGGACATGGCGATTGTCTGTAACATCGGCCATTTCGACAACGAGATCCAGGTCGCGTCGCTGAAGAACTTCAAATGGCGCCCGGTCAAGGATCAGGTCGACATGATCGAATTCCCCGATGGCAAGCGGATGATCCTTCTGTCCCAGGGCCGTCTTGTGAACCTGGGCAACGCCACCGGACACCCGAGCTTCGTGATGTCCGCCAGCTTCACCAACCAGGTTCTGGCGCAAATCGAACTCTACACCAAGGGCGATGCCTACAAGAACGAAGTCTATGTGCTGCCCAAGCATCTTGACGAGAAGGTTGCCCGCCTCCACCTGGAAAAACTCGGTGTGACGTTAACCGAATTGACCGACGCCCAATCCGATTATCTGGGGATTAATAAGGCCGGTCCGTTTAAGGCGGAACACTACAAATACTGATCTTTCTGATTCGGGTCACTACATCTGGTGATGGCCCGGAACGCCACATGTGAACAAAAAAATGCAGAACCCTTCAATTTGAAGGGTTCTGTTAACTTTTCGGTTACGGACTCTTCTGCGTGATTCTCAAAAAGGTTATGGTTTAAGCGAATCAAGGGCCAGAAGGCGGATGTCTTTGATTTGCTCCCGAAATCCGGGGGTTCTCCCGCATAGCGGGGAAGGCGGCACAAGGGGATCGTAACATGCCGATAGGCGGCAAGAACGGCGCGCAAAATAGCGCGGCGTGGCGAGAATGGAGTCTGAAAACGGTGACGCTCGGCAGCGCCTCAATGGCGAGCTATGGGCTGTCGGCCGGTCCGGCTTTTGCCAATATTCTTGCAGACACCACAGAGGCCATCAATCCGGGTGCCATGATCCTTGTGGGCGCGATGGGCGGTATGTGCGCCTTTGCAGTGACCGCAGCCGTTGCGCTATTAAGGCACCGCAAGCAATCATCCCAAATCACTGTCGCTCTGGAAAAGGAAAAAAGCGATCTGAAACTCCGGGTCGACCGCCTGGAGGCTATGCTCAACACCGATGAGCAGCGCGTGATCGTGTGGACCGGAAACGGAGCCGTGCCCCAGATCTGGGGCGTTCTGGCGGAAAAGTCCGGCGTGCCGCGCCCGCCTGCCCAGCTTCTGGCCTTTGGCAGCTGGCTGACGGTGAAATGCGCCGGGGATCTGGAACGGCATCTGGATATGCTGTTCCGCACCGGTGAGGCCTTTACCGCGACATTCAAAACCCGTGCGGGCACCTATGTGGAAGCTCTGGGGCGCACCACAGGCGGCGCCGTCGTGCTGCGGCTGAGGGACCTGACCGGCGAGCGCCAGATGCAGGCCGAGCTTGCAGCCCGCAATGCGCGGATTTCCGGCGAATTGCATATGCTTCATGCCTTGCTCGATGCCATGCCGGCCCCGGCCTGGCAGCGGGATGCGGAGGGCAATCTGACCTGGGCCAATGCGGCCTATGCGGAGGCGGTGGAGCTTGGCGATGCGGAAAGCGCCGTCAAGACCGGTGCGACCTTCCTGGACGCGGCGGCACGCACCGCCATGGCCGTGCAGCGGACCGAGGATGGCTGTTTCAGCGCCAGAATTCCGATTGTGGCCTCCGGCGACCGCCGGGTCTTCGAGGTGACCGATGTCAACGCGAGTGTCGGCGGCGCCGGCATTGCCGTTGATATCAGCGACCTGGAACAGGCCCGCAAGGAACTGGGCCGCGCCGAAGATTTCCATGGCCGCACCCTGGACCAGCTGGCCGCCGCCGTGGCGATCTATGGCAGCGATCGCAAGCTTCAGTTTCACAATGCGGCCTTCCGACAGCTTTGGGACCTTGACGATGCGTTCCTGGGGGGCAGGCCGGAAGATGGCGCCGTGCTCGACGCTCTGCGGGCCGCGCGCAAACTGCCCGAACAGGCCGATTACAGGGTCTGGCGCAACAAGATGCTGGAAAGCTACCAGTCCCTGGAAGCCCGCGAAAGCTGGTGGCATCTTCCGGACGGGCGGACCTTGCGCGTCATTGCCAATCCGCACCCCCAGGGCGGCGTGACCTATATTTACGAGAACTTCACCGAGCGCCTCGACCTGGAAAGCCGCTACAACGCGCTGGCACGGGTGCAGGGCGAAACTCTCGACAATCTGTCGGAAGCCGTGGCCGTGTTCGGGTCCGATGGCCGCCTGCGCCTGTGGAACCCGGCCTTCGGCAAGATCTGGAACATCGAGGAAGAGCAGCTTGCCGAACTGCCCCATGTGAACGAAGTTGTCTCTGCCTGCACGCTCAGCGAACAGGAAGAAGACGCCTGGAAGAAGCTGGCGGGCAATGTCACCGGCCTGCTCGACAACCGCACCCACAAGGTCAGCCGCCTGGAACGGCACAATGGTGATGTGCTCGACTATGCCACCGTGCCCCTGCCTGATGGTGGCACGCTGGTCACCTTTGTGGACGTGAGCGACAGCGTGAATGTAGAGCGCGCACTTCTGGAAAAGAACGAGGCGCTGCAGCAGGCCGACCAGATCAAGAACGCCTTCATCCAGCATGTGTCCTACGAGCTGCGCTCGCCCTTGACCAACATCATCGGTTTTGCCCAGTTGCTCTCGGATCCGAAATTCGGTGATCTGACGGACAAGCAGGGCGAATACGCGGAATACATCCAGTCGTCCTCGTCGGCGCTTCTGGCCATCATCAACGACATTCTCGATCTGGCGACCCTGGATGCGGGCATCATGGAACTGGACCTGGGCGAAGTCGATGTGGCCTCCACAGTCTCGGCGGCGGTCGAGGGCCTGAAAGACCGGATCGCAGATGCCAAGATCACGCTGCGCACCCATGTGCCCGAAGATATCGGGAATATGGTGGCCGACGAGAAGCGGTTGCGTCAGGTACTGTTCAACCTGATTTCCAACGCCGTGCGGTATTCAGAAGAAAACGGCGTCGTCGATGTCAGCTGCAACCGGAATGACGGCCAGGTTGCCTTCGTGGTGCAGGATCATGGCTACGGCATCCCGGCGGAAATCCTGACCCAGGTTTTCAACCGCTTTGTCGGCCATGACACGGGCACACGGCGCCAGGGCGCGGGCCTGGGCCTCGCGATCGTCAAGAGCTTTGTCGAGCTCCATGGCGGCACCGTCGAAATCGATTCGGTTGAAGGCAAGGGCACTACAGTTACTTGCGTCTTTCCTGCGCGCCCGGAGCAGCCCGGTCAGGTGGCCGCTGAATAACGGACCCGCCCATGGCAGACCACCGGCTGCGGCAGCTTCCAGCCTCTTTCCTGACACGGAATCTTCCCGACGAGGGCGCTACGGCCCGCCTGGCCGGGGACATTGCCATGATCCTCAAGCCGGGCGATACCGTGTGCCTGTCCGGAGATCTGGGCGCCGGAAAATCCACCTTCACCCGGGCGCTGATCCGGGCCTTTGCCGAAGAGCCGGAGCTGGAAGTGCCCAGCCCGACCTTCACACTGGTTCAGACCTATGCCTTGCCCCGCTGTGAACTCTCCCATTTCGACCTTTACCGGCTGGAAGAGCCGGAAGAGTTGGAAGAACTTGGTCTTGAGGACCTGCTGGAGACGGGCGCGGCGCTGATCGAGTGGCCGGAAAAGGCAGAGGCATTGCTGCCGGAGACCGTGCTTTGGATCCAGATCATCCAGCCGGATGCGGACAGCGAAGAGCGGGCCCTTGCGTTCGTTTCCTCCGATCAGGACTGGCAGACACGCGTCACCCGGACGCTGGAGATGCGGGATTTTCTGGAAACAGCAGGATTTGGTGGCGCATCCCGGGCCTATCTGGCTGGAGATGCGTCCTTACGGAGTTTCGAAACAGTGACTGGTGACGGGCGCACTGCCATTTTGATGAACTGGCCTTTCCGCGACGGGGCAGTCTCAGAAGAGGTCCGCACCTATATGGCAAAGGTTCATCTGGCACAGGATTGCCGTTCGGTTCTGGCGATCGGGTCCGAGCTGCGCAAACGGGGGTTCCGGGCGGCGGAGATCTATGCGGCGGCTCCGGACCAGGGGCTTGTCCTGTCTGAGGATCTGGGCCGGGAAACCGTTCTGGTGGATGGCAAGCCGGATCCGGACCGGTATCTGGCGGCGGTGGAGCTTCTGGCCAGGATGCATAGTGAAAGCTGGCCTGAACAGGTCAGCCTTCCCGGCGGCAGCGTCTATCCCGTTCCGGACTATTCCCAGGAGGCACTGATTGCAGAAGCCTCTCTGTTTCTGGACTGGTATGTGCCCCATGTGACCGGGGCGGACGCGACACAGGAGACGCGGCAGGCCTTTGAAAGCCTCTGGCAGCATGCTCTGGACGGGATCGCAGAGGCCCAGCAGGGCTGGGTCCTGCGGGACTTTCATTCTCCCAATCTTCTGTGGCAGCACGGCGCCAGCGGCCTTGACCGCATTGGCCTGATCGATCTGCAGGACACGGTAAGAGGGCCGGTGGCCTATGATGTCGCCGCCCTGTTGTTCGATGCGCGCACAGATGTGGATGCCGCACTGGAAACAAGGCTCTACGAGGCTTATCTGATGGCGAGGCAGAGAGAGCAAGGGCCCGATAGAGACCTGTTTGCGAAAGCCTACGGGGTCATGGCCGCCCAGAGAATTTCGAAGATCCTCGGCATCTTCGTGCGTCTGGCGAAGCGGGATAATAAGCCGGCTTATTTGAGCCATTTGCCGCGTATGCTAGGCTATCTCGACCGGGTGCTTGACAGGCCGGGAGTGACGGATTTGAAAGAAGGCTATGCACGCTTCCGGCGGTGAGATTTGATTGGCCGGGCGCAGGGAAGCATTTGAGTGAGCGTATGACAACATCGCGGTTCCGACCCACAAAAGCAATGATCCTGGCCGCCGGAATGGGCAAGCGCATGCGCCCTCTGACCGCCACCACCCCGAAGCCGCTGATCGAGGTCAACGGCCAGGCGCTGATCGACCATGGCATGGACCGTCTGGCGGCTGCGGGCGTGAAAACCTGCGTGGTCAATGTCCATTATCTGGCGGATCTAGTGGAAGTCCATGTGCGCCGCCGGAGCGATATGGACATCCTCATTTCCGATGAGCGGTCCCGCCTGTTGGAAACCGGCGGCGGCATCCGCAAAGCGCTGCCGCTTTTGGGCGACGAGCCGTTTTTCCAGCTGAATTCGGACACCTGTTACTGGATAGAAGGCGTCAAGCCCAACCTGGAACACATGATCGATGCCTGGGACGAGGCGCGCATGGATGCGTTGCTTCTGGTGGCCGAAACGGTCAAGTCCGTCGGCTATTCGGGCCGGGGCGATTTCGAAATGGCCAAGGATGGCAGTCTGACCCGCCGTCTGGAAAAAGGGGTCACACCCTTTGCCTATGCGGGGGCGGCCCTGTTGCATCCGCGCCTGTTTGAAGGCACGCAGGACGAGCCATTCTCCATAAATATGCTGTTCAACAAGGCCATTGCAGCGGGCCGTCTGTTCGGGGTTCAGATGGAAGGGCTTTGGCTGCATATCGGCACGCCCGATGCCATTCGCGCAGCGGAATATGCGGTGCGCGAGAGCGCGGCCTGAGACCGCGATGCACCCGCCGCGCGCAGGCCTGTTCTCCGTTCCGCCCTCCGTCCCGTTTCTGAAGACCCTGGTCGATACGCTCGCCGACGGTTCCCTGATCCCCGGCTTTTGCCCGCTGCAGACGCCGCAGCTTCTGCCCACTGTGACGCTCTACGTGCCGACGCGCCGCTCCGCGCGCTTGTTGCCCCAGGTGTTTCAAGAGCGTTTTGGCGGCCGCCCGGTGCTGCTGCCGGCTATCCGGCCGGTGGGCGATGCGGACGAGGATGTGCAGGCCCTGAGCGGGGAGGCGGATCTGGAGGCCCTGCCGCCTGCCATGCCCGTTCTGGAGCGGCATCTGGCCATGACCCGGCTGGTGAAAGCCTGGAAGGGCACCTTGCGCCGGGAAGCCTTGAGCCTGCGCACCGACGAGCCCCTGGGCGTGCCCGCCTCAACAGCGGATGCGGCCTGGCTGGCCTCTGATCTGCTGGCCCTGATGGATGAGGTGGAGACCGAAGAGGCGAACTGGTCGGACCTGACCGCGCTGGTGCCTGAAGATTTTGCCCGCTATTGGCAGATCACGCTGGATTTTTTGAAGATTGTCCAGGAGGCCTGGCCTGCCCATCTTGCCGAATGCGGCCGGATGGACCCGAAGGCGCGCCGCTCCGCCCTGATCCGGAGGGAAGCGCAGCGCCTTGTGGCCACCCCACCGAAGGGGCCTGTGATTGTCGCCGGGGTGACCGGCTCGGTTCCGGCCACAGCCGCGCTGCTGAAAGCGGTCGCCGGGCTGGAGCAGGGGGCCATTGTGCTGCCCGGTCTCGACCGGCATCTGGATGACCGGTCCTGGCAATCTCTCGGCCTGCGCAGCGCCCCTGCAAAGGCTGCGCCGGGCCAGCCAGCCCCGGCAACGCTGCCGTCCCATCCGCAATATTCGCTGAAGCAACTGCTCGACCGGCTTGGGGCGGACCGCTCCGCGATCCGGGAACTCGGTCCGCAGCCTCCCGCCGCTCTGGCGCAGCGGGAAGTTCTGGTGTCTGAAGCCCTGCGCCCGGCTGATACCTCCGACGGCTGGACGGGCTTCTTGAGCGAGACCGGAACGGAAATGAGGGCGGAGGCCCTGAAAGATGTGTCCCTTCTTGTGGCGCGGAACGAAGCGGATGAAGCGCTCAGTCTTGCCATTGCCTTAAGGGAAAGCGTGGAGCGCGGTGAGACCGCAGCCCTGATTTCGCCCGACCGGATGCTGACCCGCCGGGTAGCGGCGGAGCTGTCGCGCTGGTCCATTCAGGTGGATGACAGTGCGGGCCGCCCGCTCGATCAGACCGCCCCGGCCATTTTGACACTGCTATCGGCCAAACTCGCGTTGGGCGGCTGTGATCCGATTGACCTTCTGTCCCTTTTGAAACATCCCCTGGCCCGCCTTGGGCTGCCCTTCAAGGATATCCGCTCAGCCGCCCGGGCGCTGGAGCGGGGGGTGGTGCGGGGCCCACGCGCCCGGCCGGGCACGGAGGGGCTTCTGGAGGCGATCGAGGCCAGCCGTTTGGAGGTGGGCAAGGCCCATACGCCGCGCTGGAAAAAGATCCATGACGGCGACTGGGAGGTCATGGCCGCTCTGGTGGAGCGGCTTGGCAAAGCCCTTGCGCCGCTGGAGGCGCTGGCGGGTCAGGCCGACCCTGTGTCCGTTTCCGAGCTGGCCCGGTGTCAGGTCGAGGTTGTTCAGGCCGTTGCCTGTGACGAAACCGGGTCCATGTCGGAATTGTATGCCGGGGAAGCGGGCGAGGCGCTGGCCCAGTTCTTTTCCGCACTGCTGGACGGCGAAACCAGTGGCCTGTCCTTTCCGGCGGGGGAATGGCCAACCGTTCTTCCGGCCCTGATGGCGGGCCAGTCTGTGCGGCGGCGGCTGCCGGGAGACCCGAGGGTGCAGATCCTCGGCCCCATGGAAGCCCGGCTGCAGAGCTTCGATGTCGCAATCCTGGGCGGCTTGAATGAAGGCACATGGCCCCAGCGCACGCGCAATGATCCGTGGCTGAACCGGCCCATGAAACGGGATATCGGCCTGGAACCGCCGGAACGCCGCCTCGGGGCAGCGGCCCATGACTTTGCGCAAGGGATGGGTGCGCAGCGGGTGCTCTTGTCCCGGGCTGGCCGTGTCGATGGCGCGCCGACTGTGGCCTCCCGCTGGCTGCAGCGTCTGACAACGCTTGCAGGGCCTGAGATTTCAGAGGCCATGGTGGCGCGCGGGGCGGTCTATGCGGAGCTTGCAGCCCGTCTGGACCAGCCTTCCGGACCCGTGCGTCCGGCGCTGCGGCCATGCCCGAAGCCGTCTTTGGCCGCGCGCCCGCACACCCTGTCGATCACGGAAATCGAGCGGCTGATCCGCGACCCTTATGCCATTCACGCCCGTCACATTCTGGAATTGCAGCCGGTCGACCCCATTGGCGGCGAGCCGGGTGCTGCCGACAAGGGCAACCTCATTCATGATGCGCTCGCCGAGTTTCTGGCCACCTGGACCGGGCCTTTTGATGACACGGCTGTGGCCGCCCTGACCGGGATTGGCGAAGAGCTTTTTGAACCGCTCGACGCCTTCCCGGCGATCCGGGCGCTATGGTGGCCCCGTTTCCAGAAGATCGCTGCAGGCGTTGTGGCGTTTGAGGCTGTTCGTTCTGCTGCGGTGGAGCAGCGGTTTCTGGAAATCGGCGGCGGGGTGGACCTTGCCCTGCCGGGCTTTCCGTTCCGCCTGCGCGGGCGGGCCGACCGGATTGACCGTCTCACATCGGGCAGCCTGTCCGTGGTCGATTACAAGACCGGACAGGTTCCCTCGCAAAAGCAGGTGGATGCTTTGCTCTCCCCGCAGTTGCCGCTGGAAGCAGCCATGATCAGGCGGTTCGGCTTCAAGGATGTTCCGGCGGACCGACCGGTGAGTGAGCTTTTGTATCTGCAGCTTAAAGGCGGTGTGGAGCCGGTGGTGGAAGCGTGCCGCAATCCCAGGGAAACGGAACTGGAAGAGCTGATCGAAGATGCCTGGCAGCGGCTGGAACAGCTGATCGCCCACTATGCCAGGGAAGACACCGGCTATCTGTCCCGCGCCCGCGTCCTGCAGGAGCGCATGATGGATGGCGACTATGACCATCTGGCGCGGACCCAGGAATGGGCCTTGTCCGGGGAGGAGAGCGGATGAGCGGCTTTCAGATCCCCGAGCTGACCCGGCAAAGGCAGGACCTCGCGTCGCGTCCGCGTGCATCGGCCTGGGTGAGCGCCAATGCGGGCTCGGGAAAGACCTTTGTCCTGTCGCGCCGGGTCGTTCGCCTGCTTCTGGACGGCACGGACCCCGGCCGCATTCTGGCGCTGACCTTCACCAAGGCGGCGGCTGCGGAAATGGCCACCCGCGTCTTCCGTATCCTGGGCGGCTGGGTGACCCTGGAAGACGAGGCCCTGGCCGCCGAATTGCAGGATATCGAGGGGCGGCGGCCGGATGCGTCCCGCCTGGCCATGGCCCGGCGTCTGTTCGCCCGGGCACTGGAAACCCCCGGCGGGCTGAAGATCCAGACCATCCACGGCTTTTGCGAAGCGCTGCTGCACCAGTTTCCCCTGGAAGCCAATGTGGCCGGTCATTTTTCCGTTCTGGATGACCGGGTGGCGGCCGAGCTGATGGCCGAAGCCCGCGCCAGTGTGTTGCACCGGGCCGAAACGGAGCCGGACAGCCTTCCGGGCCACGCGCTGGCTGCCGTCATTGAGCTGATGAGCGATGGCGGGGCGCAAAAGGCGCTGGAAGAACTCATCCAGAACCGCGATGCCTTCCGCCGCTGGACAGTGGATGCAGGCGGGTTGGAGGGCGCCCTGACGGATCTTGCCGCGCTGCTGGAGGTCACGCCGGGAGAGACCCTGGCGGAGTTTGATCTCAGGTTCAAGGCGGACTGCCCAGTTGACCTGCGTCTGGCCCAGGCTTATGCCGAAGCCCTCAACACAGGCACGAAAACGGACCAGCAGCGCGCGCTGGATCTGGTGGAAGCGGTCAGGATCAGCGATCCGCTGGCGTTCCGCACCGCATGGCAGGCGGTCTTTCTGACCTCGAAACTGGAACCGCGCAAAGCGCTGGCCACCAAGAAGGTTGCCGCCAGCTTTCCGGAGATGGTCGAAGCGCTGCAGGCGGAACAGGTCAGGCTGCTGGATCTGCTCAGCGCCCGGCGGAAGATCGCGACCTTTGAGGGCACGGCTTCGCTGCTGCGCCTCGCCGACGGGGTCATCCGCCACTATGAGAAAGCCAAGACGGCCAGAGGCTATCTCGACTTTGAGGATCTGGTCGTGAAGACGGCCACGCTGTTGCAGAAATCGGATGCGGCCCAATGGGTCCAGTACAAGCTGGATCAGGGACTGGATCATATACTGGTGGATGAGGCCCAGGACACCAGCCCGCGCCAGTGGGAGGTGGTCACTTCGCTGGCCTCCGAGTTCTTTGCCGGGACCGGTGCCAATGAGCGCATCCGCACCCTGTTTGCGGTCGGCGACGAAAAACAGTCCATCTATTCGTTCCAAGGCGCGGTTCCAGCCTATTTCGACGCCATGCGCCGGGCGTTTTCCAGTCAGGCCGAGGCGGCGGACCGTGAGTTTCATTCGGTCAATCTGCAGCTGTCCTTCCGCTCCACACCGGATGTGCTGGGGGCGGTTGACCGGGTGTTCCGGGACGAGGACGCCTACCGGGGCCTGTCCCAGGAGCTTGCCGCACCGGTTCATGAGGCGATCCGGCGGGATCCGGGCATCGTGGATCTGTGGCCGCTGGAAGCGGAGGCGGAAACCGACGCGCCTGATGACTGGCGGCTGCCGATAGATCATGTCGGCTCCGGCAGTCCGATGCTGAAAGTGGCCAGGCGCATTGCCCGGGAAATTGCCCGCTGGATGCGCGAGGGAACTGCCGATCCGGGCGATGTCATGATCCTGGTGCGCAAGCGCGGCCCTTTTGTGGAGGCGCTGAACCGGGAACTCAAGGAGCTGGATGTTCCAGCGGCCGGCAGCGACCGGCTTGTGCTGACCGATCATATCGCGGTGCAGGACCTGGCTGCCCTTGGCCGTTTTCTGCTGCTGCCGGAAGATGATCTTTCCCTGGCCGCCGTCCTGAAAAGCCCGCTGTTCAATCTGGATGACGACCAGCTTCTGGACGTGGCCCGGGAGACGCCGGACAAGGCCCGTCCCGGAACTTTGTGGCAGATGCTGGTCAAACGTTCGGAAACGTCCGGGCTATGGCAGGGCGTGCGGGCGAGGCTGGAAGACTGGCGTGCACGCGCCGACTTCGTACCGCCTTATGAATTTTATGCCCGGCTTCTGGGGGCTGATGGTGGCCGCAAGGCCTTCCGGGCCCGGCTCGGGGTTGAGGTGAATGACGTGCTGGACGAGTTTCTGGCGCTGACCATTGCCTACGAACAGGCCGGACCCCCGGGGCTGGAAGGCTTTCTGGCCTGGATCGCCGCAGCGCCCACGGAAATCAAGCGCGAGCTGACCAATACCAAGGGCATGGTTCGGATCATGACCGTCCACGGGTCGAAGGGGCTGGAGGCCAGGATTGTGATTCTGGTGGATCCGGGTGCCGCTCCGGTCAGCGCGCTCCATGATCCGTCTTTCCTGCCGCGTGCACGCCTTGAAAACGATCTTCTGCCGCCCGCACTGGTTTGGCTGCCGCCCAAGGCAGACCGCATGGACTGGCACGAGGCGGCCGTTGCCAGGCTCCGGGACGATCAGGCGGAAGAATACCGCCGCCTTCTCTATGTTGCGCTCACCCGTGCCGAGGACCGGTTGATTGTGTGCGGCTGGGAGCCGAAGCGCGGGGCCCATGCAGAATGCTGGTATTCCCTGGTGGAACGGGCCCTGAAGCCCGAGGCGCAGGAGATCATCACGGCGGATGGTCAGGTGCTCGCCTGGCGCTGGCAGAAAAGCGGCGCAGAGGCAGACCCGCACAGCGCGGCCGAAAGCGAAGGGCGCCCGGCCCCGTCCGGCGGTGCCGGGCCAGAGGCGGAAAAAACCATGCCGGGCTGGCTGGCAGAGCCGGTGGCGCCGCTGCCAAAGAAAAAGCGGCTGCAGCCCTCCAAGGCCTTTGAAGAGATGGAGGAAAAGGACGGGGTTGATCCGGTGCCGGCAGTCTCGCGGCTGGAAGCGCGCACCCAGCCCGCATCCTGGCCACTGGAGCGGGGGCGGCTGGTGCATCGGCTTTTGGAACTGCTGCCCGATCTTCCCGACAGCGAGCGCCTTCCGGCGGCCGGGCGGTTTTTGGATCAGGAGCTTGCCCCCGCGTTTTCCAGCTACCGTGCCGCGCTCTTGAGTGAAATCGAAGCGGTTTTGACGGCCCCTAGCTTCGCGCCGCTGTTTGGAGAGGGCGCGCTGGCGGAAGTGCCGCTGGTTGGAACGATTCGGGCCGCTGACGGCACCGAGGTGGAAGTCTCCGGCCAGATCGACCGCCTGCTTGTCGATGGTCACCGGGTTGTGATTGTCGACTACAAGACCAACTTGCGCCCTCCGGAGACCGCTGAGGCCGTGCCGCTGGAATACCGGGCGCAGCTTGCCGTTTACAGGGAATTACTGGCCCAGATCTATCCGGAGCGGGAGATCGAGGCCTATCTCCTGTGGACCTCTACACCTGCCTTGATGCAAATCCCGTCCGATATTCTGGACCGGACGTTCTCCGGACTGAAGCCGGATGGCCGTCCGGCTTGACGGCGGGCCTGCCGCTACCTACGTTCTGGCCAACTGGCACGCTTACATCGGGTAGGCGTCTGAACGCAAACCACGAGATCTTGATATGGCAACAACTCAAGTCACCGACGCCTCCTTCGAAACAGAAGTTCTGAAATCCGACGGTCCGGTGGTCGTCGACTTCTGGGCCGAATGGTGCGGCCCGTGCAAGATGATTGCTCCGGCTCTGGAGGAAATCTCCGAGGAAATGGACGGTGCGGTGAAGATCACCAAGCTCAACATCGACGAGAACCAGGACATGCCGATGAAATACGGCGTCCGCTCCATCCCGATGCTGATCCTGTTCAAGGATGGCGAGCCGATGGCAACTCAGGTTGGCGCGGCTCCGAAGGGCAAGCTCTCCGACTGGATCAAGAGCGCTCTTTGAGGTCGTTCTGCTGCCGCTGGCCGGCTGCGGAGCAAATGATTGCATCCGGCGGACGGGCTTTGCGCCCGCCCGCCGATTTGCTTTGAATTCTTTGCAACCGGTCTTATAAGCATTCGCATACAGATTTGAGCAAATCGCGTTTGATTGGATTTGTCTTTCGCTGCCTGACATCAGAGATTTGAACGCAAAAGACAAGCAGTTTGCAATCCGATGAACGCGACACGCTCTAGAGCCAAACGGATTACCCATGAGTGACGAGACCCAAACTCCGCAAAACCAGCCGTCTGACGCGACCCCGGAAACGGACACTGCGGCCTCTCAGCCCGAAGCGGCGGAGATGGCAGCAACCGATCCGGCCGAGGCTCTGAAAGCCGAAAATGCCGAGCTCAAGGACCGGGCTCTCAGAACCATGGCGGAGATGGAAAATCTGCGCCGCCGGACGGAAAAGGAAGTTAAGGACGCGCGCCAATATGCGGTGTCCGGGTTTGCCCGCGACATGTTGACCGTCTCCGATAACCTGAGACGGGCTTTGGAAGCGCTGCCCGAAGAAGACCGCAAGAACGCCGATGCGGGCGTGGCCGCGCTGATTGAAGGCGTGGAAATGATCGAGCGGGACCTGCTCAACCAGCTGGAAAAGAACGGCGTGCGCAAGCTGGACCCGGAAGGTCAGAAATTCGACCCGAATTTCCACCAGGCCATGTTTGAGGTGCCGAATACCGAAGTGCCGAACAACACGGTCGTGCAGATCGTTCAGGCGGGCTATGTGATTGGCGAGCGGGTGTTGCGCCCGGCCCTGGTCGGGGTCTCCAAGGGCGGCCCGAAAGAGGCGCCAAAAGAGGCCGGACAAGCCGAGGACACGACCGCTGGCGACGCAGGGCAGACGGTCGACAAGAGCGCTTGACGGAGCGCCTTCCCGAAGACTTCTATAAAAGCCGCCCGGAGTTAAGCTCCGGGCGGCTTTTATGTTTTCGCCCAAGGAGACGATGATGCTGCTACAGGTGCTGGATTATCTGGGCGTGGCAGTCTTCGCCATGACCGGCGGTATTGTCGCCTCCCGAAAGAAGCTCGATTTCATTGCGCTTTTGTTCTTTGCAACAATGACCGGCATTGGCGGCGGCACTTTGCGGGATCTGCTTCTGGGCGTGCCGGTCTTCTGGGTGGAAAATGAGGCCTATCTGCTGGTCTGCCTTATGGTCAGCATCTTCCTTTGGTTCTTCGCCCACTGGATCGAACAGCTCAACAAACCTTTGCGCTGGGCGGATGCGCTGGGCTTGTCTGCCTATTCCGTGATGGGGGCAGCCAAGGCGATGAGCGTGGGCGACACCATGCTGGTGGCTGTGCTGATGGGCGTTGCGACCGCCACCTTTGGCGGCGTCATCCGGGACACGATCGCCCGGGAAGCGTCCTCCATTGTGAAGCCGGAAATCTATGTCAGCGCCGCCTTTGCCGGAGCGGGCGGTTTTGTGGCCCTGTCGGCTCTTGGACTGCCGCAGACTGGCGCGGCCGTTGCCGGAGCGTCGCTGGCCTTGGTGCTGCGTGGAGGGGCGATCCTCAGGGACTGGACGCTGCCCGGCTACCGTGCCAAGAAAGAAACCTGATTTTTTTCGGTATTTGATCCGGCGCGGTGTGCTCTTTCAGCGGGCCGGACGCAGCCAAACGGCAGGGAGGCCGGTATGGTTCAGGTTGAGCATGGTGTTTTCTACTGGAATGAGTTGATGACCCGGGACACGGAAAAAGCCAAGGCGTTTTACGGTAAGGTCCTCGGCTGGACCTTCACCGACATGCCCATGGAAGAGGGGCCTGTCTATACGCTGGCCACTCTCGGCGACACGCCGGTGGGGGGCATCTTCCCGATGGCCGGGCCAGACTATGACGGCGTGCCGGATCACTGGATGAGCTATGTGGCCGTTGACAATGTGGATGAGCGTGTCGAACTGGCGCTTGCCCATGGCGGCGAAGTCATCCGCCCGCCCTTTGATGTGGCCGGAATTGGCCGGATTGCCCTGTTGAAAGATTCTGGCGGCGCCGTTCAGGGCTGGATGACCCCGAGCGAGATGGCGGGCTGAGGGGCGAGGCTGGGTGTCGTTTCAAACCGGGAGGGCCCGCTCAAACCGTGAAGGCCCGCAAGCTTCAAGCTGGCCCGCCCACTGCCTGGCGTCCCACTGCCAGCCCCCACTGTCCGACCGCATGTTCTTCGTCCCACGACCAACCTGACCCATGCCACAGTCTTCTGAATTGCCGGGGATCGGCAAGCTGCCTGTCTCAGGCCAGAGTCGTCTGGATGCCTACTGGTTCTGGGGGGCGCTGCCCTCTGAAGAGGACATGCGAGCGCAGCTGGCCGGGTTCCGGGCGCAGGGCTTTCAGCGGATTTATATTCAGGCCCGGCTTTCCCTGCCGCGGCCTGTCTACCTGTCTGACGCCTGGCTGACGGCGTATCGCAAGGCGGTCGACCTCATGGCTGGGCTGGGTCTCACGGCCGGGCTTTATGATGACTATGCCTGGACCAGTGGCCAGGCCGGGGGGCGCACCGTTGCAAGCGCGGATCATCTGCGAGAGACCCATGTTTTCTGGGCTCGTGGATCGGCGCGGGAGATCCGGATCGACGGCATCAGGGCAACGCTTGGTGCAGCGCTTGGCCCGGCGGTTCAATCCTGGATCCATGAGAGCGGCACCCCGGAATTCGAGGACTGGAGCGTGGTGGCCGCTGTGCTCAAGGAGCCGGGGAAAGCGCCGCAAGACATCAGCTCCGGCGTTCGGCTTGAATCGTGTGATGCACAGCAGGCAACGGTCCGCTTGGTGTGGGACATGCCCCCTGGGGCCAGCTGGACGGTCTTTGCCCGCGCCCGTGTGCGGACCTCGCGGATCATCAACTATCTCCTGCCGGAGGCGGGCCGCCGTTTTGTGGAGCTTGGCCTTCAGCCCTATGCGGACGCGCTCGGCCCCCATTTGGCCACAACCGTGGACTGTCTCTTTTTCGATCAGCCGGCCCCTGTCCTTTACGACTGGCCGGGCCGCTATGGCAATTTGCGCAACAGCCTGCCCTGGAGCGATGCCTTTGCGGACGCCCTTGCCGCTGACGGGTCTGTGGCGCTCCAGCTGGCTGCGCTCTTGGACGGTTCCGACGCCGGTCCCGTCCGCGCCCGGGCCTACCATTTGCTCAACACAATGATGCAGAAGGCGTTTTTTGAGCCGGTTCGCGGATTTTGTGACCGTCATGGTTTGACGCTGACGGGTCATGAGATTTTGCCTCATGTGGGCAGCTTTGCGCTGAATGGCGGCTTTTCCGGCATTGATCCTCGGGTGGCAATGGCGGCGGATTTTTTTGGTCTGGACCGCTGGCGGGACGAAACGGCTGTTGATGCCAACAATCTGGGGGCCCAGCTTGCTCCGCTCCTGGGGGACAGTCTTGCCAGAGCCAGCGGGCGGAGGGGCTGCTGGACGGAACTCTATCTGACCGCAGAGCGCACACCGCGCAGGGCCGCAGGCCAATGGGAACTGACGCCTGCGGCCCTGCGCAGCCAGCTCTTGCGCCTGCACATGCTGGGGGCAAGCCGGATCATCCTGCATGCGCTTTATGCCGGAGGCGGCCGCAGCGACAGCCTCGGAGACGGGCCACCGGAGCCGCTTGAAACCCTGCTATTCGATTTTCCGCCGGGCTATAATCTTCAGCCCTGGTGGCCGGTTCTGGGAGACCTTTCGGAAGAGGCGGGCAGGCTGGCCGGGTTTTTGGAGGCGGCAAGCCCGCCGCCGCAGGTCGCACTGGTCTATCCGTACGAGACCGCCTTGCGCGAAGGTCCGGCCCATGCCCATGGTGTTGCTTTCGGGGCCTGGTGCGAACAGCTGCTGGCCCATGGCCACCGGCCTCTCATCTGCGACGAGGCCGGATTGGATCACCTTTGCCGCACCGGACAGCTTTTCGGATCTCAGATCGTGGCGGTAGCTCTGCCCGGAGAAATCACCTTTCAAACCCCGGGACTGTGCGCGCGCCTCGCAGATTTGAAGATCCCGGTGCTTGGAAAGCCGCCGGTATCCGTGTCCGGCCTGTTCCCGCAGGACGTGCCGGTGCTGGAAAAAGGGGCGGGCGTCCGCGCCTTGCTGGCTGGACGGGATGCTGCGGGACACTGGCAGGTGGTGCTTTTGAACGAAAGCGATCAGCCGGGCGAAGCCGCTGTTCTGTCTTCTTTGGGGCTTGCTGTTTTGGAAAGTGATATCCCGGCGGCGAGAAGGCTTGATGTCCGGCTGGCACCCCAGGAGTTACGCTGTCTGCGCTTGCAGTCAATCCGGGCGGAGACCGGGAGGGTCTGGCTGCCCTCTGCCCATCCAACGCCCGGTCCCGCCTTCCAGGTCTTGGACACCGGATGGACGTTGGCAAGAGGAGACGAGATCAGACCGATCCGGGTTGATGAGGGCTGGCAGGCTCAAGAGCTGGCAGACTGGTCCGGAACCGGGCTCTATGAGTGCCGCTTTGTGCTGGACGAAGACAGGGCGCTGATGCTGGACCTGCCCGGTGTGGCCTGTGTTGCGGAGGTCTTTTTGAACAGTCATCCGGCCGGGCGCCGCCACCACGCACCTTTCCGCTTTGAACTCGGCCTCCTGGCAAAGGGCGAGCATCATCTGGCCATCCGTGTTGCCAATACATTGGCCAATGCCCTTTATGCCGGGACGGAGTTTGCCGGGAGCCTCTGGCCGGATGCATCCGGCCTCACGGCCCCGCCCGTTTTGCGGGATCTGCCGGGGGACTGATGCCCTTATTCGCCCGAGAGAACAGTCTCCGTCGACGTGATCTTAAGCATCGGCGCGCGGTCGGCCATGACGGCAACGGCCCCTTCGTGCAGACCTTGGCTGCCTGCGGCGCAGGCATCCGCAACAAGGCGCAGATGACGGCCCGCATCCACTGCTTCGACGGCGGTCCCCAGAACACAGCAATCGGTCGCAACGCCGCATAACGTAATCCTGGCGTCCCCCGGCAGCACGGCTTCCAGTTCGCGCCATTTGGAAAAGCGGTGGCTGGTGACGCTGGGCCGGTCCTGCCAGCGCGGGTCGAGCTCCCAGACCCAGCGCATCTCAGGGCTTAAGGCAAAGGGCCATTGCTCATAGTAAGCCTGCCAGGCGCCCACGGGTTCGGCGGGGGGCACAAAACGGGTGAACAGGACCTTTTCGCCATAGCCGTCCACCATCCGGCCGATTTTCTCTGCGCAGACCTCATAGCCCGGCGTGCACCACGGGCTGTCGGGATGACCGAAGCCGGGCTGCATGTCGATCACCACCAGCCAGTCGGTCATGCGGGCACTCCAATCGTGTCTTCCACCGCCCAGCTGAGCCAGACATCACCGTCTCCGGCAAGCTCCGGAATATCCCGGTCCCGGGCAATCAGTTTCCAGTCCTGATCCTCCACCTGGATCAGGCAGGTGGCCATAGCCCCGGCAAACACCCTTTGGGTCAAACGCCCCTGAATGGCATTGTGACCGGGGACAGGGGCCGTGCCAATGGCAAGGGCTTCCGGGCGCACGGCGAACCGGCTCGGCCCCGGCCGGTCGGGCAGGGTCAGCCCGTCAAGGCGGGTTTCGGGAAGCCAGTTGGCTTCGCCCAGAAAGCTGGCGGCAAAGGCGTCGGTGGGCCGGTCATAGACCTCGCGGGGGGGACCGGCCTGGACAATGCGCCCATCTTTCAAGATCCCGATCCGGTCGGACAGGGTCAGCGCTTCTTCCTGATCATGGGTGACAAAAATCGTGGTGATGCCGATTTCGCGCTGAATGCGTTTGAGTTCAATCTGCATGTCGACCCGCAAGGTCTTGTCGAGCGCAGACAGGGGCTCGTCAAGCAGCAGCACCTTTGGATTGGTCACGATGGCGCGGGCGAGCGCGACACGCTGGCGCTGACCGCCCGACAACTGGGCAGGGTTGCGGTCCGCAAGACCCGAGAGCTGGACCAGTTCCAAAGCCTCTGCGATCCGTCGCCTTTCCTCCGCAGCCGGAACTTTTCGTACCCGCAGGCCGAAGCCGATATTGTCGGCGACGGACATGTTGGGAAAAAGGGCGTAGTTCTGGAACATCATGCCAATGTCCCGCTTCTCCACGGGCACTCGCTCAACATTGTGTTCGCCGATACGAATGCTGCCCGTGTCTGGAAAGCTGAAACCCGCAATGGTGCGCAACAGCGTGGTCTTGCCGGAGCCGGACGGGCCGAGCAGGGCGAAGAAACCGCCATTGTCAAAGCGGATGGTCACATCGTCCAGCGCCGCCACGCGGCCGAAAGTCTTGGTCACATTTTGAACGTCGACAAGGGACATCAGCGGCTTCCTGCGAATTTGGACTTGCGGGTGGCCAGAAACATGACCCCCATGGACAGGGTGATGATGAGGGTGGAAATCGCATTGATCTCCGGCGTAAAGCCTTTGCGGATCGCGGTATAGATCAGCACCGGCAAGGTGCTGTCCCCCGGTTTGGAGAGAAAGTAGCTGACGACGAACTGGTCGAAGCTGACCGCAAAGGCGAAGAGTCCGCCTGCCACGATGCCCGGCGAGATCCAGGGAAGGGTCACCCGGCGCAGAACGGTCAGGGAACTGGCCCCAAGGGAGCGGGCAGCCTCTTCCAGGGCAATGTCGAAGCTGGACAGGCGGGCCGTCACCGTGACGATGACATAGGGCAGGGCCAGAGCCACATGGCCGATGATGACCGCCGGTGTGCCCCGGCCGATGCCGATGAAGAAAAAGAAGATCAGCATGGCCGTGCCCGTGATCAGCCAGGGAATGGCAATCGGGGGAAACAGCAGCGCCTGGAACACCCGCTTGCCCGGAAAGTCGTAGCGGAAGAGGGCAATGGAAGCGGCGGTGCCGAGGCTGGTGGCAATCACGGTGGTGGCAATGGCAATCAGGATGGAGCGGATCGCGGCCGCAATGATCTGATCGTTGCCGGCCATCTTCTGATACCAGGTCCAGGAAAAGTCGAAGGGCAGCTGATAGAAGGGCGAGGCGTTGAGGGACATGGCGGCCATGACCAGGATCGGGGCATAGAGAAACACCAGGATCAGGGCCAGCCACAGACGGCCGAGCACGGATAGCAGAGAAGGTCTCATGGGGTGGCCCTCCGCAGGATAGGGCTGGCACAGGCAAGGATCAGCAGCACCACGGCCAGCAGAATGAAGGAGAGGGCCGCGCCGAGCGGCCAGTTATAGACGGCAACGAACTGGTCTTCGATCACCGTGCCGTAATAGGTGCCGACCCGGCCGCCGAGAATACGCGGTTCCATGAAGGAGCCGACTACCGGCACGAAGACAAGCACGGCCCCGGCCAGCAGGCCGGGCATGGACAGCGGCAACAGCAGGCGGCGCAGGATGGTCAGTTTTGACGCGCCCATGGACCGGGCCGCCTCGATGATATCATCGTCCACCGCCTGAAGCGCCAGATAGGAGGTCAGCACCACATAGGGCAGGTAGCTGTGGACCAGGCCGATGACCACTGCCGTGGTGGTGAACATCAGGTTCAATCGGATGTCGAAAGGTAGGAAAAACTCGATGCTGCGCTCCAGCACCCCGTTGCCGCGCAGCACGATGGCCCAGGAAAAGATCCGCACAAGGGAATTGGACCAGAAGGGCAGGATCACGAGCAGGAACAGGGTTTCGCGGGCCCGGCCCCGGATCGTGCGGGCCAGGACCAGGGCGCAGGGATAGCCGATCAGAATGCACAGCAAGGTCACGGTCAGGCCCAGGGTGAGCGACTTCCACAACAGCTTGCCATAGGTCGGATTGGTCAGGAACCGGTCATAATTTTCAAGCGTAAATGCCCAGTCGGGCGTTTGCTGGGGCAGGTCGGTCAGGAAGCTGAAAAACAGCATGGCCGAAAGCGGCAGGAAGACGGCCACCAGAAGCCACAGATAGGCGGGGGACAGATGCGCTGCGAGGCGCATTCGGTCCTGCGCGGACGTGAGTTCAGCCATGCGCATGTCCTTGCGTCGCGGAGGTCAGGAAGCGGGACAGGCCGGGATCTGACCGGCCCGCCCGCAGAGCATGTGTGGATTACTGCGCGGCCTTCAGGCCTTGCCACAGTTCAAGATATTTCTCGCGGGTCTCGTCCGAGATGGGGGCCATGAATTGGACACGGGCAGCCACACCCGGATCGCCCAGAACGCGCTTGTTGAAGGCGTCATCCGGCAGGGCCGCTGCCGCGTCCGCATTGGCCGAGGCCGGAGCCCCTTCCTTGTCCCACACGGTGTAGAAGGCCGGATCAATCATCCAGTTGATGAATTCCAGCGCCGCGTCCTTGTGTTCCGACGTGGCCGGCAGGGACAGGCCGTCAAGCCAGCCAATGGCGCCTTCCTTCGGCACCACGAATTCAATAGGCAACCCTAACCCGATGGACCGGGCTGCAGATCCGGACCAGTAGGTGGCAAGATCCAGTTCGCCGGCGGCCATGTACTGGTTCCAGTCGTTTTCACTGCTCCAGAAGGTGCGCAGGTTTGGCAGAAGAGTTTCCAGCTTTGCCTTCACTGCGTCCAGGTCTTCAATGTCATTGATGTTCTGGCCCGTTGCCAGTGCACCGAAATGCATGGCCTCAACCGCATCATCGCGGATCGCCACCCGGTCCTTGTAGGCTGGGTCCCAAAGGGCTTCCAGCGTGTCGGGCACCTCGGACATGGCAGAGGTGTTGACGGCGAAGGAGGTCAGGCCCCAGACCCACGGAACCCCATAGACCTTGCCGTCCGGGACCAGCTGCGGATCGGTGGCAAACTTTTCCGAAATGCCTTTGAAATTCGGCACCTTGGTCGTGTCGATCGGCTCAATCAGGCCTTCGGATGCGGCCTGCTGGGTGTAGATCGAGTTGATCAGCACCACATCATAGGCCCCCGGATTGGTGCGCAGCTTGGTGAGCATCTCCTGTTCGGAGTTGAAATATTCATGCACGACCGTATGGCCCGTGGCCTTTTCGAACGGCTCCACGGCGAAGGACTGGTCCGTGCCGTAGCCCTGCCAGTTCAGGACACGGATTTCATCCGCGACAGCGCTCCCGGCCATAAGAGCCAGGGCAGAAAGGGAAATCAGGACTGTTTTCATCTGGTGTCTCCTTGTGAAGGTCATCGGGCCGCTTCTGTCTGGCGGGCCTCTTGTTTTGAAGTTAAAGCAGTGCTGCGACCTCCTCCCGCGCGGGGGGCGTGGCAGGTCCGGTGCGGGTGGTGGACAAGGCTGCAGCGATATTGGCGTAGCGGGCCGCCTGGAGCGGATCGCCCGTGCGCGCAAGTTCGGCGGCAAAGCTGCCGATATGGCAATCTCCGGCACCGTTGGTGTCAAGGGCGGTCACCTTGTGCGGGGGAAACTGAAGGATCTGTTCTCCCGTGGCTAGCAGACAGCCCTTGTCGCCGTCCCGTAGCAGAGCGCCGCGCCGCCCCGCGGCAAGTGAGGAAAGGGCTTTGTCTGGCGCGGTTTCTCCGCTTATGGCCGCTGCCTCGTGCCGGTTGGCGCTAATCCAGTCGGCCCGGCCCAGAATCGGGCCGAGAACAGCCTGCTCGAGACGGGCGGCCACCGGGGCGGGATCGAACATCACCGTGATCCGGGCGGGAAGCGCAGCGACCCACCTGGCAAGCGCGGTGCAGGTGCCCGGATGGGTGAGCGTGTAGCCGGAAAGAAGAACGGTGCTGACCTCTTCCAGGGCGATCCCGTCGAGGTCTTCGGGCGCGATCCGGCCTTCAGCACCGGGTGCGCTGAGGAAGCTGCGTTCTCCATCCGGTTCCAGCAGCACGGTGCAGCAGCCCTGGTCGATGCCCTCGAGAGGTGGGCGGGCCCGGGAAATGCCCAGCTGGTCGAGGCTCTGCGTCACGAGCGCAGCCAAAGGCCCGCTGCCCAGCGAGCCGCCCAGGCGGACCGGGATTCCGGCAGAGCGTGCTGCGGCCATGGCATTGAAACCACCGCCCGGTGTAACGCTAAAACCGGTCACTTCGGCTTCCTTTCCGGAGGCTGGCAGCGCTTTGACCGCATAGACCATGTCCACCACCGGAGCGCTCATTTGCAAAAGCAGGCTCATGCAGCGGCCCCATTCATGGAGGTTGCCCGAAGGGCCAGAAGATCCCGGACAAGCGGATCGATGCCGAGGTGATTGGCGGCCTGGACCGTGGCTTGTGCGGCGTCCGGAATGGTACCGCCAAGGGCACCGGCCAAAGCGCCGGTAATGGCGCCAATCGTGTCGGTATCGTCCCCCGCATTGGCCGCGATCAGAAGGGCCTGCCAGAGATCTCCCTTGGCCAGCTGCAAAATTCCGAAGGCCATAGGCACGCTTTCCCGGCTGGCGACCGATGTGCCGATGCCTGCGATCAAGGCCATTTCGCTCCCCCGCGCAGCCAGCTCCAGAGCCAGTTCAATCCGGCCAGCCATGTCGGGCTCTCCGGCAGGATAGCCGCATGCCTGTCCGGTGCGGCAGGCCGCAAGGGCTTTCTTGAAAGCCGTGTCCCGGTCCTGTCCGGCAATCCCGCAGGAAATGGTCATGGCGACCGCAGAGGCAGCGGCAATGGCTTCGCCGGTATTGTGGGTGACACGGCAAGTGCGGGCGGTCCGGGCAACGAGGGTCTCAATGTCCGGCCCGGTCATGATGCCGACCGGCGCGATGCGCATGGCCGCGCCATTGGTGGTGCCGCTTTTACCGGTCTCCTCCGGCGCGGTGCCGGACAGAAGGGCTTTGATGGCGGCTTTGGACGAGGGGCCAAGCAGATCGGACAGTCCCTTGGCCCGGATGTCCTGTTCCCAGGACAGCAGGTCCTGTGCCCAGGCCGCTTCATCGAACCGGCCGGGGTCTGCAATCAGACGCCGGGCCAGCAGCAGGGTCTGCTCCGTGTCATCCGTTACCTGGCCTGCCGCAAGTCCGTGGGACACGGGATGGCCGGCAAACGGGGCCATGAACCCGTCAATCCGGCCATAGTGCCTGGCAATTTCCGCGCGTGGCAGGGTCTGGGACGGCATGCCAAGGGCATCGCCGATGGCAAGTCCCATCAAGGTGGCGCGGGCGCGCGCCGTGATGCCGGTCTCGCTCATGCGGGTCAAAACTCCATATGCAGCCCGAACAGGGCCGGATCGAGCAGGCTTTCCACATATTCCATGACGGCCCCTTCTGCTGTGCGGGTCAGGCGGCGCAGACGCAGCATGGGCTCTCCCGCCGGGCGGCCCATCACCCGGGCATCTGCCTCGCAGAGCGCGGGCAGCACATTGGCCCATTCTTCTCCCGATGCAGGCCGGAGGCCGCACCGGTCCAGGGTCCGGCTCAAGGAGCCATTGTCCAGTCCTTTGTCCGGAAGGGCTGCGAAATCCGGCTGCCAGGGCAACCGGGCCCGCTCCAGTGTCAGCGTCTGTCCGAGCCCCTCATGGACCCGCACCCGGTCGACGGCGAGTACATCACCAGCTGCAAAGCCGGGCGCGTCCAGATCCATCGGCTGGCGGGTTATGGACAAAATGCGGGTTGTCAGTGTGGCGCCGGTGTCGGACAGGGCAAGGCTCCAGCCCAGGTCGCTGTCGATCACCGCGCCGCCATAGGTCACAAAGGAACCGATGCCGACCCGTGTCTTGATCAGGCCCTTGGCAGCAAGAATACCAAGGCTCTTGCGTACGGTGCTCCTTGAAACGGCAAAGCGTTCCACAAGCGCATTCTCGCTCGACAAAGCTTCCCCGTCGGGAAGCGCGCCGGAGCGGATTTCAGCTTCCAGCAAACGGGCAATGCGTTCCGGTTTGGTCTTGGGAGACATGTGCGGCATGTGGTCCTCCTGTCTTGAGTTTAGACAGGTCCAGACAGGTCTGTCACCCTTGAAGGTGCATAAATTTTTGCCATGCTTTCAAAGTAGCTGATATTTATGCGTAAACAGGCGGCAAGCAGAAGCTCCGAGGCCGCCGCTTGCCCTATTAGGCCCGCCTGGCCAATTCGTCCCGGCTCGCGGTCAGGTAGCGTTCGGCATTGCCGGAGAGGGACGGGCCGAGATAGCCGCCTTCTTGAATGAGGGCGGTGGGCAGGCCCATGCGCACGATGCTGCGCGCCATGGTCTCAAAGCCGTTGCCCGTCATGCCGACCACTGACAGGGGATCGTCCCGGGCCATGTCGAAGCCGAGCGAAATCACGAGTGCCTCTGCGCCCCAGGTTTCAAGCGCTGTGATCCCTTCGTGAAACCGTTCCAAGATGACGGCTTCATCGGCACCGGGGGAGAGCAGGAGGTTCAAGCTGGTGCCATATCCGGCGCCTTCGCCGGTTTCATCCGCATAACCGAGATAGAAGGTCGGATAGTGTGCCGGGTCCACATGCAGAGAGCAGACAAAAATGTCCGCCTGATCATAGAAGATATCGAGGGTGCCGTTGCCCGTGTGGGTGTCGATATCAAACACTGCGACCTTGCTGAAGCGTTTCTGAAGCGCCTTTGCGGCAATGGCCGCATTGTTGAAGAAGCAGAACCCGTTCGCCCCGTTCTTCAGCGCATGGTGGCCCGGCGGGCGGCACAGGCCATAGGCCATCCGGTCCCCGTCCAGAACCCGTTGGGCGGTTTCAATGGCTGTCTGGGCGGACCAATAGACCGCCTCATAGGTGCCTTGGGTCAGAGGAACAGAGGTGTCGGTTGCATACCAGCCGAGCTGGCCGAAAATCGACGCGGGCACCCGGCCAGGCCTGTGACCGGGATGATAGGTCGGGATGGGTTCGGCATCGCCCGCTTCCGCGCACCAGCGGTCATAGGCATCTTTCCAGAATGCGACATAGTCGGGGTCGTGAACAGCCAGAATGGGCGTAAGGCCATGGTCCTTTGGGGCCTCGATGTCGAACCCGTTCCGGAGCAGCATGTCCCGCAAAAGGACGGCCCGTTCGGGCTGCTCCGGATGGGGAATATAGGCGCCCCGGCGGAAATACCGTTGCGGATTATGTTTGAGCTGACGCTCGTCGAAGATCGCTTTCATCAGGTCTCGCCTTCCTGAAAAGTGGTGGCCGCCCGGTCAAACGGCAGCTGCAAGGTCCTTCTCCCGTCCGGGGATCGCATCGATCAGAGACCGGGTATAGGCAGATTGCGGGTTTTCAAAAATCTCGAAGGCTGTGTTCAGCTCAACGATCTGTCCCTTTTGCATGACCGCGATCCGGTCACAGATCTGGGCGGCCACCCTTAGGTCATGGGTGATGAACACCAGGGAGAGTCCAAGGCGGCGTTTAAGATCCGCGAGCAGATCGAGAACCTGCGCCTGGATCGAGACATCAAGCGCGGAGACGGCTTCATCGGCAATGATGATTTTCGGGTTCAGGGCAAGTGCACGTGCAATACCGATGCGCTGCCGCTGCCCGCCGGAAAACTCGTGAGGATAGCGCTCGCTAGCCGCCGGATCCAGACCAACCAGATCAAGGAGCTCCCTGGCTTTTGCAAATGCCTCGGCCTTCGGGGTGCCATAGGCGATCGGTCCGTCGGCAAGGATGCGGCCGACTTTGGAACGCGGGTTCAGGGACGCGAAGGGATCCTGAAAGATCATCTGGATCGACTTGCGCGCAGCGCGCAGTCTTTCGCCGCGCAAATGGGCCATGTCGTCCCCGCCCAGAAGCACGGCACCCGCATCTGGTTCCATCAGGCGAACAAGACAGCGGCCGACGCTGGATTTGCCCGACCCGCTTTCCCCCACAATGCCAAGGGTTTCCCCTTCAGCCAGCCGGAAGCCGACCCCGTCGACCGCCTGCACCACCCTGCGGGCGGCGCCGAAGAGGCCACCGCCGGAGGTGTAACGCTTGCTCAGGCCGACCACTTCCAGAACCGGCTTTCCGGCCGGTGCGGCCTGTTTCCGCTTTGCCTGAAGCCGGGGGATCGCCGCGATCAGCTTTTGGGTGTAGCTGTGCTCCGGATGATCCAGCACCTTGGCTGCCGTGCCCCTCTCCACCACCTTGCCAAGCTGCATGACCGCAACACGGTCCGCAATTTCGGCGACAACTCCAAAGTCGTGGGTGATGAACATCACCGCCATGCCGTGCGTTTTCTGAAGATCCCGGATGAGCTCAAGGATCTGCGCCTGGGTGGTTACGTCAAGGGCCGTCGTCGGTTCGTCGGCGATCAGAATGTCCGGTTCCAATGCAAGGGCCATGGCGATCATGACGCGCTGGCGCTGACCGCCGGAAAGCTGGAACGGATAGGCCTTGGCCGCTTTGTCAGGTTCTGGAATGCCGACTTCGGTTAACAGGCTAACCGCGCGCGCAGATCTTTCTTTCTTGCTCAGAAGGCCGTGGGCCTCAAAGACTTCGGCAATCTGGTCGCCAATGCGCATCAACGGGTTCAGCGCCGACATGGGTTCCTGGAAGATCATGGAAATCTTGCGGCCCCGGAGCTTCAGCAGCTCCGACTCCGGCACTTTGAGCAGATCCCTGCCTTCGTACAAAATCTCGCCGCCTGTTGGATGGACACCTTCCGGCAGGAGCCCCATCATGGCATTGGCGGACATGGACTTGCCCGACCCGCTTTCCCCGACAATGCACAAGATCTCTCCCGCATGCAGGTCAAGGGAGACGTCGTCCACTGCAAAGGGCCGGTCGGCGCCTGTCGGCAAGGCGATCTGTAGGTCCTTGATGGTCAAGAGCGCAGCGGCCCGGGTCATGCCTTTCTCCCCTTTCTGGAAAGTCGAGGGTTCAAGGCGTCGTTCAGGCCTTCGCCGATCAGATTGAGGGCCAGAACCGTTACCACGATGGCAATGCCGGGAAAGAAGGACAGCCACCAGGCCTGGCGGATGACGGTGCGGGCCGCGCCGATCATATAGCCCCAGGACATGAGATTGGGATCGCCCAGTCCGAGAAAGGACAGGGAGGATTCCAGCAAAATGGCGGTTGCAACCATCAGTGAGGCCAGAACAATAATTGGCGACAAGGTGTTTGGCAGGATCTGGCGCAGGATAATGTTCCGGGTTTTCTGTCCCGAAAGGATCGCCGCTTCCACATATTCGCGTGAGCGCAGGGCCAGTACCTCGCCGCGTACCAGCCGGGCGACGGGCGGCCAGCTGACAATCGCGATGGCACCGACAATAGAATAGACGCTCGGTTCGAATATCGCGACCAGCACGATGGCAAGCGCGAAATTCGGCACGGTCTGGAAGAACTCGGTAAAGCGCATCAGCGCGTCATCCACCAGGCCGCCAAAATAACCGGCAAGTGCACCGATCGGAATGCCGATCAGAAGGGCGACCAACGTTGAGGTCAGGCCGACCAGCAGGGAGACCCGGGCCCCATGGGCCAGTCCGGACAGCACATTGCGCCCGAGTGCATCCGTGCCGAGGGGAAAAGCCTCCATGCTCAGGGGCGGCAGGAAGGGCCGCTGTACCATTTTCCAAGGAGATTGCGGAAACAGCGCCGAGGCGAATAAGGCGATCAGGATGACGCTGGTCAGGATGACGAGGCCGGCGACGGCGCCCTTGTTGGTTTTGAATTGGCTCCAGAAGCTCCGCATCATGCCACCCGGATTCTCGGGTCGACAATCCGGTAGAGAATGTCGGTCACCAGATTGAAGACGAGCACCATGGCGGCGGACACAAAGAAGACGCCGAGCAGCACATTGTAGTCCCTCTGGGCGAGGGCCTCGAACATCAGACGGCCAATGCCCGGCCAGGCAAAGACGGTTTCGGTCAGAACGGCTCCACCGACAAGCTGGCCCGCCTGCAGACCTGCCAGAGTAACAACAGGCAGGATGGCATTGCGCAAGACATGGCGGCGCTGGATCACACCGGGCCGCAGTCCCTTGGCCCGTGCGGTCTTGACGAAATCCAGCGTGTTGACCTCCAGCATGGAGGCCCTTGTCATGCGCATATAGACGGCCATGAAGAACAGGCCGAGCGTGCCGGCCGGCAGGATCAGGTGTTTGCCAATGTCCAGGACCCGGTCCAGACCGGTAAAATTGCCGCCTACGGTCTCATAGCCGAAGCCGGGCAGCCAGTTGAGCTGGACGGAAAACAAAAGCACGGCCATCAGCGCGATCCAGTAGAGCGGCGTGGCATAGAACAGGAGCGCCAGCGTGGAAATGGCCGTGTCGGACCATTTTCCGGCACGCATGGAAGCCAGCACCCCGGCAAGGGTTCCCAAAACCAGCGAAATCACGAAAGCGGTGACGGTCAGAAGAAGGGTCGCGGGCAGCCGCTGCAGGATCAGATCCAGAACCGGCATCTGCTGGCGGTACGAATAGCCGAGGTCAAATTTCAAGATCCCGCCGAGATAGATCCCAAGTTGGGTCAGGAGCGGTTTGTCGAGGCCGAATTGTTCCTTGAGCTGTTGAAGGAACACTTCATCGGCCGCCCCGGCTTCCCCGGCCATGACAGCAGCCGGGTCGCCCGGGGCAGCGTGAATGAGAAAGAAATTCAAAGTCACGATGGCGATCAGGATGAACGCCGCCTTGACCAGTCGCAGAGCGATGAAACGAAGCATGAGCTGTGTGGGCCTGTTGTCATCCGGACGAAACAGGGGCCTTGCGCCAAGACCCGGCAAAGGGGCGGCGTGCCGCAAAGGCCACCGCCCCGATCAGGCACTGCGCCTAGTTCTTGTCGATATAGGCGTCCCGGAACCCGTCATTGACGCCGATGGCGGTGGTGACGAGATCCTTCACATTGCAGCGGTAGATGGTGGGAAAGCCCAGTTCCAGGAGCCAGGCAACCGGAACATCCTCCGTCAGGATCTGCTGGACCTCCGTATACAATTTCTGGCGCTCGTCCTGGGAGGCGGTCACTGCAGCCTTGGCGAACAGCTCATCCACCTTGGGGTTCTCATAGCCTTCCACATTGTTCCAGGGTGAGCCCTTGGCAATGTTGGAGGAGATATAAGTCCGGGACACGCCCAGGGCCGGATCGCCATACTGGTAGAGATAGGTGAAGGCGAGGTCATAATCCCACTCGCTGATCTTCTGGTTCCAGCCAGCGACGTCAGAGGCAACCATATCGACCTTGATACCGACCTCTTCCAGGTTCTGCTTGATGGCTTCCGCCCACCGCTGCCAGGTTTCCCCATAGGGCAGGGGCAGCAGCCGGACGGCAGTGCCGTCATAGCCCATCTCTGCCAGTAGGGCCTTGGCTTTTTCAGGATTGTAGTCATAGTGGGCCACATCTTCGGAAAAGAACCGGGTGGAAGAGGAGAGCGGCCCCTGGGCCACCTTGCCGAGACCGTTCCAAAGCGCGTCCTTTGCAAAGCCCCGGTCCATGGCGAACATGACCGCCTGGCGGAAGCGTTTATCGGCCATCGGGCCTTCCCGGTTGTTGAGCCACAGGAAGGACAGCGGCCCGAAGAACTCCCAACCTTTGTCGGTGACGCAGGTGTTGTCCAGGGCAGTCAGGCGGCCGACATCGAAGTTTTCAACGGACCCGCCTGGCAGGATATCGACCACACCGGTTTCATAGGCAACCGCGCGGGAGGCAGCATCCGGAATGACATGCCAGTAGATCTCGTCGAGATAGGGCAGGCCGTCGATATAATAGTCCTCGTTCTTCGTCAGAAGAATATGGGAGCCTTTGACCCATTCGGTGAATTTGAATGGACCGGTGCCAATCGGAGTATTGTTGGCCGGATTTGTCTTGAAGTCCGTGCCCTCATAAATGTGCTTGGGCACGATTGGCATAGTGCCGGATTCAAAAATGCCGATGAACGGGCCGAAGGGCTGCTTCAGCTTGAAGACCACCGTGCTGGCGTCCGGCGCCGTTACGCTGTCCACATGGGTAAGGGAAGCGCGCAGGCGGGGATTGGTTTCCCGCAAGAACGTGTCGACTGAGAAGACCACGTCGTCTGCGGAAAACGGTTCGCCGTCATGCCACTTCACATTGTCATAAAGATGGAACGTGTAGGTCAGGCCGTCGTCCGAAATCTCCCAGGACTTGGCCAGTTGGGGCATCGGCTGCAGTTTATCGTCGTAGCGCAGCAGGCTTTCATAGATATTACCGGCCACCATCTGGGTCGGGCCGTTCTGAACCACGCCAAGC
Source organism: Roseibium sp. AWQ4_254 (assembly GCF_056161025.1). Classification (NCBI taxonomy): domain Bacteria; kingdom Pseudomonadati; phylum Pseudomonadota; class Alphaproteobacteria; order Hyphomicrobiales; family Stappiaceae; genus Roseibium; species Roseibium sp. AWQ4_254. The sequence goes on along the minus strand of NZ_JBSWYH010000004.1, from coordinate 126,320 downwards.
ATAAGCCCGGGCGGCTCGGGCTGAATAACGACATTGGCGCGCCCGCCGGAAACGGGATCTGCAAATGTTGCGCTGGTGGAAAGCAGAAGGCATGCCGCGAGCGCGGCCAAACGCTTTTTCATAGTTCATAGTCCCCTTTGGCTGCCGGCTCTTGGTTTTGATCTGTGCCGGAAATCTTTGTGCTGGAAGGTGCCGGTTGTCCGGCTTATGTCGAAAGATCGGGATAGTGTTTCAGGGCCAGGCGCTGGAAAGCGTCCCATTCGGGATCGGCCTTCTTGCTGGAGTGCTGGTCGCCCCAGGCCTCATATTGACGGGCGGTCTTCTCCGCCAGATCCCCGCCGACCGGCCGGGGCGTCCCGCCGGAGGACATGATCGCCAATTGTGCCCGGCAGGCCCGTTCCAGATTGAACATTAGGGAAAAGGCTTCCCCCACCGAGTGGCCGCAAGTCAGAAGGCCGTGATTGCGCAATACCATCACCTTGCGTGTGCCAAGATCGGCGACCAGCCGTTCCCGTTCTGCGAGATCGAGCGCAATGCCCTCATAATCGTGAAAGGCCAGACGGCCGTGGAATTGCAGCGACCACTGGTTCAGCGGCAGCAGCCCTTCTTCCATGGAAGAGATGGCAACCCCGGCCACGGTGTGGGTATGAAGAACACAGTGCAGATCGGGTTTGGCGGCATGTACCGCACTGTGAATGGTGAACCCGGCCTGATTGATCCCCGCGCCATAAGGATCGTTCAGCACTTTGCCGTCCACATCCACGGTGACCAGATTGCTGGCAGTCACTTCGTCAAAACGAAACCCATAAGGATTGATCAGAAAGGCATTCTCGCCTTCCTCCACCGGGGCCTTTGCCGAAATATGGGTGAAGATGCTGTCATCAAGCTGGAAGTGGGCAATCAGCCGGTAGGCCGCAGCAAGTTCAAGCCGCTCTTTGGCCGGTGAAGAGGAGGGAATGGGTGAAACTGTCATGCGTCCGCCTTGGAAATGGGGCCTTTGAACGCGCATCGGATATTGGAACGTGATGCCCGGCCCTCTGAAGTTCCTTAAGGCAACCATGCAAATTTTGGATTGTCAATTGTCGACAATAAACATAAATTAGGCATTCTGCCGTATTGCGGAGCAGGCCCTGGCCAGGGACGAAATGCGCTTTCAGGTCCGGAGAAGACCTGTTCAAAGCAGCGGGCGTTGCCGGTATAAACGGTCGTCCGACAAGATTGGAAAGACCGCATGTTCTCAACCGTCACCACCACTGATCTCGTGCGTCAGATCGCCCGGCAGATTGCCAGGGCCATCACGGAGGGGCGCTTGAAGCCGGGCGAACGGTTGACTGAGTTGCGGCTGTCAAAGGAATTCGGCACCAGCCGCGCCCCGGTCCGCGAGGCCGCGCGTCTTTTGGAAAGCCAGGGTCTGGTGGTGTCGAGCCCACGGCGCGGGTTTTTTGTGCGCACGCTTACGGCCACGGATCTGAAGGATATTTACGAGCTGCGCATGGCCCTGGAATTGCACGGCGTCGATCTTGCCCTGCGGGATCTCGATGAGGCGAAACTGAACCGCCTGAAAGCGCAACTGGCGAAACTTTTCGAAATGGCCGAAAGCAAAACGGCCGAAGAGCAGATTTTTGAAGATCTCCGGTTTCACCGCATGCTGTGCGAGTTCAGCGGCAATGCGCGCCTGTTAAAAACTTATGACGACCTGGCTGTGGAACTGACCGCCGGTATTACCTTGATCGGGAAACTTTATGACGATCCGCAGCGGATCGCCGAAACCCATGTACCGATCATCGAAGCCCTGGAGCGCCGGAGCCGTGACGAACTGCGCGGTGCGCTGGAATATCACATCGGCTATGCGCGGGATCAGATTGTGGATCTGTTCAGCACCCTGTCTGATGACGATGAGGATTAAGGCTCGCTCCTCTGAGAGGCTGCGGCGGTAAAAGCCGGCCACGCCGCCGCAGTGTCAGGAGACAAGTCCCGAACTGTCTCAGTAGACAAGCCCCGAAGTGGCTGACACGAACACGATCAGCCCGATGGAAATCGCGGGGAGGCTTGCCGAATAGGCAAGGGTCGTCAACATGTTCTGCTCCTTTGCAAAACGGTTGGAAAGCGCGCTTTGGTCCAGCTGGTCTCTGGAGTGCTGTGCGTTCTTCTGGTTCTACCGGACTGTCTTGCAGCGCCAACATCAAGGAATGTCAGGCGGAAAAAAGGCAGTGCGAATTTGCGGCTGCAAGCTCCAGATCAGACAGGTCTTTAAGCATCTGCTTTCAAGGTCTGCCCCCTCTGACTGCATATATCGGGGCTACACGCAAAAGTTCCAGATCTTATGACCTCAAAAAAATGTGTGCGGCGAGAGCGTGGTCGGCAAGGCCTGTTCTGGCACCAGGCAGAAACAGGGTCCGCTGGCCATAATAGCGGCGGCCCGCCTTGCTGCCCTTGGCAAGATCAGCCAGATCAGCGGCAAATTCCAGGTCCGGAAGCGGCGGGGCTGCTAGGTCCGAGGTGAAGAGCCTGGCGTCGTCCAGAAGCTCCCCGGTGAGGTCTGCGTCCGGATCGGCGACATCGATATGGCATCCGGCGGGCGGGTCAAGAAACCGCAGGGCTTCATAGGCGCCCGACTGCCAATCGGGTCCGGCAATGCAGATCATGTCGGCTCCGTCCTGAGCAGCGTCAAGTTCGCTGGTTTCCCCCAGGCTGACATTGGCAAGCGCCGGTTGAAGGGCGATCTTGCGCCGGACCTCCGCCGAGGTTCCCAGGCACAAGACGGAGGTCAGGTTGCGCACCCTGGCAAAGGCGGAGAGCATGCGCGGCAGACGCGGATTGTCGCCGATCACGAGCAGCCGCGAGGTGTCCTCCCGGGACAGATAGGCAGCGGCAAGTGCGTGGAGCCCTGCCATGCGCCACACTGCCAGCCTCATGCCGTCCAGAATGGCAATCGGCTGGCCCCCTGTCCCGGAAAACAGGAGATAGAGATTTGACCGGAATTCCTCGGATTCGGGAAGGCTGAGGGACAGGCCGCAGCCCACATAGCCCCGTGTCACATCGTTCTGGGCGGGAAAATCGGTCCAGGCGGGCTGGAGCGAGAGATGGCCGGTCTGGTCACGCAGCCGTGCAATAGGCTGATCGGGAAGAAACGGTGCGATGGTGGTGGACCGGTAACCACGCCGGAGGGTCTCCAGAACCTCCCGGTCTTCCAGACAGGCATCGATTTCGTCGGTGGAAATAATTCGCATTCATGCTCCGTGATGGAACAGTCTGCGCGTCAGGCGGCCGAGCGTTTGCCCGGTGCCAGCAGTCCCTTGGCGTTTGAGGCGGCAGGGGCTGCGGCCGTCATCTCACGCAGCTGGTCGGCTTCCTTGTGCCACTTGTCGGCTTCGCGGCGCTTGAGGCGCGCTTCCTTGCGCCAGCGGCCCTGTTTGGCCCAGGCGCCCATGCCTCCCACCAGGATGCCGACACCAAGGCTGGCGAAAATCACCCAGAACAGGGGAACGCCGGTCAGGGTCAGGCGGGGGTCCTGGGGATCGAACGGGTTGAACGACAGGAATACCGTGTGACGGTTGGCCACGGAGAGGGGGACCAGAACCGCCGCAATGGCAAGAAGGATCAGGTTCCTGATGAAGCGGGTCAAAGCGGTCTCCCCCGGATATATGTCTCGTCACATGTCGGTGGTCAGGCACTGCGGCAAAGCCCTGCCTCAGTCGTCGCCGTGATCGACCCCGTCATTCAAACGTATACGCATTTCCTTACCGGTTTTGAAGAAGGGAACGAATTTCTCGTCGACTTCCACCTTTTGGCCGGTGCGCGGATTGCGTCCGGTCCGGGCCGGACGGTTCTTGACGGAAAACGCGCCGAAGCCGCGCAGTTCGACCCGGTCCCCGCGCATCAGGGCTTCCGTGATCTCATCGAGGATGGCGTTGACAATATTCTCGACGTCCCGCTGGTAAAGGTGCGGGTTTTGTTCTGCGATGTGCTGTACCAGTTCCGATTTGATCATGAAAAGCCCCCTCGATTACTGTTTATTATCTGCCGCGTCTGAAGCCTGCCAAACAGATACGAGCCCGTCAAGCGTAAGACCTCGAGGAATCAGCCCCTTAGCATCATCAAAAGGGATTAAGAGAGCCGATCCGATCCCTTTTCCGAATTCCCGGGAGATCCGGGCGGAAAATGGCAGTTCGTCCAGGTTTTCATTTGGTGTCCATGTGACAATAGGAAGGTCTTTCGCAACGCCCTTTTCCGAGACCAGCCATTCCACCGCCTTGTCTTCGCCGCCAATGGCGTCGACGAGCTTCTCCTCCAGCGCCTTGTGACCGGTCAGAATGCGGCCATTTGCCAGGGCTTTTGCCTTGACGGCGGCCAGTTGCCGGCGTTCGGCCACGAGGCCGACAAACCAGTCATAGGAATCGTTCACCAGCGACTGCAGCATGGCCCGTGCTTCAGGAGTTGCCTCGGAATAGAAGTCGGGTTCAGCCTTAAGCGGCGCGCTCTTGACCGCTTCCATCTTGACGCCCACCGTCTCAAGCAGTTTTTGCACATTGCCGAACTGGAACAGGACGCCAATGGAGCCGGTGATGGAATTGTACCTCGCGACAATGTGATCGGCGGCCAGCGCCACCATGTAGCCTGCGGAGGTGCCCACCGTGCGGATCTCGGCAACAACCGGTTTCTTTTGCGACAATTCGCGCAGCGCTTCATACAGCGCTTCGCCGCCGGTGGTGCTGCCACCGGGAGAGTTGATCGAGATCACCACGCCCTTGACCGCATCGGCCTTGCCGATCTTTTCGATCATCTGAAGCGTTTTCCGGTTCTCCATGATCACGCCTTCAATCGGAATGCGAGCGATATGAGCCGAGCGTTTGGACAGTCCGGACAGGCCGGACACATAGGCAAGGGAGCCCAGAAGGGCAGCTGCGATCACGACAAAGGTCGCCGCGCGCCAGAACGTTACCTTGCGCCGCAACCGTCGTCTATCCACCAGCGCATCAACATCTACAGGCATGAACAGGGCATCTCCCGGCAAGATCGTATGAAAACCAATAACCTACATAGGAACACAAAGTTCAAAAATGCAATTGAATATAAATACGGCTCGAACACAATGCCGCAGTTTCGGGCAAAGTGATGGCGAAAATGACACTTCTGGACAGATTGATCAAAAAAGCGGCCGCTTGGCCTGCCTGTGAGCCCGGAATCCCGTGCAAGAGCTTTGAAACACCGGGAAAAGTCCGGGAGGACGGTTTCAAACATCTTGACGAAAGCGGCTCCAATGGGCGCTGAACAGCGGCCTTGGAGTGGTCCCGGCAGGGTGAGGGCCAGTCTCCTTTGCCCGCTGACATCGTTGGATCGCATGTGTGGAGGGAAAACACCACATCGCGCAATCCGCCTCCTCAGTAGACAAAGCAGATCCGGTTAAATCGTGCTGACTTATCGCCCGAGGCTCTAGTTGATGCCTGTGAGCTGGATTTCGAAGGTCAATGCCTTTCCCGCCAGCGGATGGTTGGCGTCCAGTACCACCTCGTCGCCGGAAATCTCGACAACAGTGACCGACATGGTCTGACCGTTCTCGGTCTGGGCCTGGAGTTGCAGGCCGATTTCCAGCGGCACATTGGCCGGGATGGTCGTGCGTGGCACGGACTGGCGGGCGTCCGGGTTGTGCGGGCCATAGGCTTCGTCGGCTTCCATGCGCACGGTCTTTTCATCGCCGATCTTCATGCCGGGAATGGCCTTGTCGAGGCCGGAAATGATCTGGCCCGAGCCGACAGTGAATTCCAGCGGCTCGCGTCCTTCCGAACTGTCGAAGACGGAACCGTCATCCAGGGTGCCCTTATAGTGCAGGCGAACCGTGTCGCCATTTTTGGCTTCGGTCATGATGGGGTCGCAATTCTGTCTGGGGTGGGTTTTGAGGCCGCTTCCTTATGGCGGGTACTCGTCGTATTTCTCCCAGCCTAAAGAGCATGGAGCAAATGTAAAGGGTTGTGTCCCTTAGGTCAGAAAAAGAAAACCCGGCATTTCAAGCCGGGTTTTTCAACTCTATTGTCAATTCAGCCTAGTGTGTTGAATCTGAAATACGCCTCATCTTGGCAGTAACCGCCGGAGTGTATTTCAAATTCGAAAACCACACTAGAAACATAAACTTGCTAGTCACCTTCTTGAATCTGAAGTTCGTTCGGAGCGCACCGGGAAATCTGGCGAACTTCAGTTTCAGGTGATTAGCGTTTGGGCAGCGGAATCCATTCGGCAACGGACACATTTGCATGCTGGAACTGGGGCATCTTCTTGCCCAGGTCTTCCATGTTGCGCACGTCCTGTTCGTTCAGGAACTCCTGGGTGATCAGGGTCGGCGGGACGATCACCTGTTTGCCCGGATCTTCTCCTGCCAGCATCAGGGCCAGGGTGCGCACACTCACCTCGCCGACCACGGCCGGGTTGGTGGCCACAGTGGCCGCCCAGGCGGAGTCCGGTTCGCGCATGGCGGAGATATCCGCCGTTGAGACATCGGCGGAATAGATCTTGATGTCCTGATTGAGACCGGCTTCGTCAACGGCAATCTTCACGCCCTTGGCAAATTCGTCATAGGGCGCGAACACCACGTTGATATTCGGATGGGCCTGCAGTACGGACCGCGCCTGGTTGGCCACCGAATTGGCAATCGGGTTGTCGAGCGTGCCGAACATGGCCGCTTCCTTGATGCCTGGATTGTCCTTCTTCACTTCCTTCCAGGCAACGTCCCGCCGGTCGAGCGGGGCAATGCCGGGCACATAGACATAGCCTGCGGTGAAATTTGTGCCATTGTCCCTGATGGCCTGTTCCAGCGCCAGCTTGCCAAGCATGTAGTCGGACTGTTCGACCTGCGGGATGGCATCGTTTTCCACGTTCACATCAAATGCAACCACCTTGATCCCGGCCTCAACGGCGCGCTGGGCAGCCGGTTTCATGGATTCAGTCAAGCCGTGCTGGATGATGATGCCGTCCACGCCAAGGGCAATGGCCTGATCCACCATGTCGGCCTGGAGCGCAGCGTCCTGGCGGCTGTCCAGCACCCGCAGATCCACGCCGAGGGCCTGGGCCTGCTGTTCAACGCCCGAAAGATAGGACTGAAAGAAGTCCCCGGTCGACAGGTAGCGCACCAAGGCGATTTTCACCTCGCCCGGTTTGTCGAAAGGGGCGGGCATGTCGGCGGCAAGAGCGGCGCCGCTGAGGCTGCCCCCAAGGCCAAGCGAGGCCGCAACGGCCAGTTTCACGAACTCACGTCTTAGCATTTTTTTCCTCCCGTTAATGGCGCCGGACCGGCGTCACGCTGTTCGCCTGCCGCCGCGCCGCGACGACAGGTAGAATGTGAAGACAAGGGCGGCGACGAGCACGGCGCCCTTGACGAAGTCCTGCATGTAATAAGGGGCGTTCATCATGGTCAGGCCCTGCAGCAGGATGCCGACAAACAGGGCGCCCGCCGCTGTTCCGAACGCGTTCGGCCGCGCAGCGCCCAGAACCGCAAAGCCGATCAGGGCAGCGGCCACGCTGTCGAGCAGCAGGTTGTTGCCGGAAGCAATGTCCCCGCGCCCGAGCCGGGCCGCCAGCAGAATACCGCCAACGGAAGCCAGCATGCCTGAGATCATATAGGCGGTGATCTTGTAACGGTGCACATTGGTGCCCACCAGTCCGGCGGCCCGTTCATTGGAGCCGATGGCATACATGAGGCGGCCATGGCGTGTGTAGCCCAGAAACAGCCAGATCAGGAGGGCGATCAGCAGGAAGACGACCACCGGTACCGGCAGCAGCCGGTCCAAAAAGAGGTCGAACCGGTGACGTCCGAGCCACAGAAACGCGGCTGAAAAGGTGCCTTCGGCAACCGAGCCGTCCGCAAGGCTCATGCCGGTGGCAATCGAGTTGCCCTGGGTCGGAATGCGCTGAAGTCCGATCAGAAGAAACATCATGCCAAGGGTGGCCAAGAGATCCGGCACACGCATCTTCACAATCAGAAGCCCGTTCACCAGGCCGACAAGGGCGCCCATGACCAGGCACAGGGCGACCGCCACAAAGGCGGATTGCTCCAGGATCACCATCGTATAGGCGGACAGCATCAGGGCCGAGGTGGCGACCGAACCGATGGACAGGTCAAAGCCGCCCACAACCAGCGTGCAGGTGACACCGAGGGCGAGAATGCCGGTAATGGCAACGGATTGCAGGACAAACACTGCAGAGCGCGGGCTGGCGAAGCCGCTCGCATAAAGCGAGAAAAACAGGGCAAGGCCCCCAAGCAGGATCAAAAAGCCGTATCTGATGGCATAGTCGAGTGCGGTCTTGTTCATGCGGTCCATTTCATCCTGCAAGTGCCATCTGCGGGCTGGGGCCGGAGACATCGGCAACCAGGCTGTTCAGATCGACATTCCTGTTCACATATTCGCCAACAACCGCCGCCTCGTTGAGGACAATGATCCGGTCGGCGATTTCGAGGGCTTCATCAATTTCCGCGACAAAAACGAGGGTGGTCCGGCCCGGTGCGGTCTGGCGGATATGGTGGCCGATATCCCGTCGCGCGCCGATATCGACCCCTTGAAAAGGCTCGTCGAGCAGAAGCACGCGGGAGGGCTGCAGCAGCCAGCGGCCGATCATGACCTTTTGCTGGTTGCCGCCGGACAGCGTGCCGATCCCGTCCGAATTGTGCTGGCAGACAATGCCGATCCTGCCGATCATCCTCTCCGCAGCCTTGCGCTGGGCGGCGTCGCTCAGGAACGCGGCCCGGCTGAAGGCTTTCAGGAACGGCAGTGTCATGTTGTCGGAAATGTCAAAATCCGGCACGACTGCATTTTCGCTTCGGTCTTTGGGGGATAGGAACACCCCTTGCGAGACTGCATCTCCGGCACCTTCCGGCCGATAGGCCTTGCCATCCAGGCGCAGGCCTCCGGCGGCAGGCGCAGCCAGCCCGAAAATGATCTCCGCAAGCCGCGTCTTGCCGCTGCCCAGGAGGCCGGTAAAGGCAATGACTTCACCTTCAAAAGCGGTGAAGTCGATCCCGGCGCTGTGGTCGAATAGCTTCACACCCTCCAGCTGCAGCACAGGGTCCCCGCCGGAGACGGGCTCGATATCGACTTCGGTCATCTGGTGGCCAAGCATGGCATTCACCGCGCCCACATAGTCCAGCGGCTCGGTGTCAAAGACCCCGGAAATGGCGCCGTCGCGCATGGATATGATCCGGTCGGCGATGCGGCGGATATCGGACATGCGGTGAGAAATATACAAAATGGCCACCCCGTCGGCGCGCAGCCGGTCAATCAGCGCGAACAAGCGCTCCGCCTCCGAAGAGGACAGGGACGAGGTTGGCTCATCCAGAATGAGCAGCTTTGGCGCGCGGGCCATGGCCCGTGCAATGGCAATCATCTGCCGGTCGGCCACATCCAGGTCCGCAACCCGCATGCGCACATCCATGGTCAGGCCCATGCTGCCGGCAATCTCGCGGGCCTGACGGCGCAGGGCCCTGTCATTGACGAACAGTCCGGCGCCCGGCTCGGTCAGCCGGTCAAGCGTCAGGTTGGTGGCCACATCGAGGTCGGGGATCACTCCGTCGTCAATGGACTGGTGCACGGTGACGACGCCCTTGGCAATCGCATCGGCAGCGTCGGCCGGGGCAAAGGGGGCACCGCCCAGCTCAATGGTCCCGGCATCCGCGTGGTGATAGCCGCACAAGACCTTCACCAGCGTGGACTTGCCAGCCCCGTTGGCACCCATAAGTGCGGTGACTTCTCCGGCCCGCAGGTCCAGATCAATGCCTTTCAGAACGTGATTTCGTCCAAAAGACTTTTCCAGACGGCGGAGCCTGCAGGTGACGTTTTGCACCTTTCCTCCCATATTTTTTGAACGAGCTCCCATCTCGTTGTCCGGAGTTACAGCATGCAAAATAGGCATTTGTCAACTCGGTTGACTTTTGAGTAATCTTGCCCATTATCGGGCCGCAACAGGGAGGAAAAAGACAGTCATGGAAACGCCGGAACAGTATCAGCCCCTGACCCCTGAAAGCCTGGGCGACCGCCTGGCGCCGGTCGCGGCCGTTGCTCAGCGTGTGGGAGAAGATCCAGCCTCCTGGACCGTGCGCGAGGTCGGGGACGGCAATCTCAATCTGGTATTCATTGTGGAAGGCCCGGTGGGAACCGTGATTGTCAAACAGGCGCTGCCCTATGTCCGTCTGGTCGGAGACAGCTGGCCGCTGCCCCTTTATCGTGCCTTTTTCGAGTATCACGCGCTTGTCCGCCAGGCGCAGCGGGACCCGGGCGCGGTACCGGAAGTCTATCATTTTGACGAAGAGCAGGCGCTGATCGTCATGGAATTTCTTGCGCCCCACAAGATCCTGCGCCGCAAGCTGATCGAAGGAGAGACCGTTGAGGGGCTGGGCACGTTTCTCGGCACTTTCTGCGCCAGAACCGCCTTCCGCGGCTCCGAACTCTCCCTGAAGAGCGCGGACAAGAAGAAGGATGTCGGGCTCTTTTCGGGAAATGTCGAAATCCCGGCGATCACAGAGGCGCTGGTCTTCACCGACCCTTATTTTGAAGCGGAGATGAACCATCACACGCCGGAGCTGGATCCGGTGGTCAAGCAACTCCGCCTGAACGGCGAATTGAAGGCTAAGGTGCAGCGGCTGTTGATGAAATTTGCCTCCAACACCGAAACCATGGTCCATGGAGATCTGCACAGCGGCTCGATCATGTCGACCGGCACCGAAAGCCGGGTGATCGATCCTGAATTTGTGCAATACGGGCCGATGGGCTTTGATCTCGGCATGTTGCTGGCCAATTTCCTGATGGCCTATTTCAGCCAGCCGGCCCATCGGCCGGCTTCGGACCTGGACAGCTATCAGGAATGGATCCTGTTCGTGATTGCGGACACTCTGCAGGCCTTTGAGGCAGAGTTTTTGAACCTCTGGGCGACGGAACGGACCGGCATGCTCTATCCGCATGCCCTGTTCGAAGCGCAGGGGCTGTCGTCACAGCCCGCCTGCGCCGCCCTGTTATCCGGCATCCTGGCAGAGGCGATGGGGTTCTGCGGGATTGAAATGCACCGGCGCACTTTGTCGCTTGCCCACAACGCGGATTTTGAAGAGATCGAGGACAAGGGTCTGAAAGCCCGTCTGGAAGCGCGCAATCTGAAGATGGGGGCCGAGCTTGTCTTGACGCCCAGGGCGGTAACGTCCAGGGATGCCTTGCTCACGCTGGCCCGCCGTTTCAACAAAAGGGATATCATATGAAGGTCAACGGAACCCATTACCGTTCGCTCTGGTGGGATGCGGACAAGGGGGCTCTTCAGATCATCGACCAGCGCTGGCTGCCCCATGACTTTCGGGTCCAGCAGGTCGGGACGCTGGACGATTTCGCCGATGCGATTGTCGAAATGCGGGTGCGCGGCGCGCCCCTGATCGGGGCCACAGCCGCCTATGGCATGGCGCTTGCCGCAAAGCTGGACCCCTCCGATGCGGGCCTGAACGCAGCCTGGGCCTTTCTGGAAAAGACCCGGCCCACCGCCATCAATCTGCGCTGGGCGCTGAACCGGTGCCGGGACTATCTTTTACCCCTGCCGGAGGCCGAGCGCGGGCAGGCGGCGCTCAACCTCGCCCATGAAATTTCCGATGAGGATGTGGAGATCAACCGCAACATCGGCCAGCACGGGCTGGAGATCATCCGCAAGATTGCTGCTGGCAAACCGGCGGGACAACCGGTGAACATTCTCACCCATTGCAATGCTGGCTGGATCGCCACGGTAGACTGGGGCACGGCCACCAGTCCCATGTATCAGGCCCATGATGCGGGAGTGCCGATCCATGTGTGGGTTGACGAGACGCGGCCGCGCAATCAGGGCGCCCTGACCGCCTGGGAACTGGGCAGCCATGGCATTGCTCACACCTATATCACCGACAATGCGGGCGGGCATCTGATGCAGCATGGCCAGGTGGATCTGGTCATCACCGGCACGGACCGAACCACCCGGCGCGGTGATGTCTGCAACAAGATCGGCACCTATCTGAAGGCGCTTGCCGCAAAGGCCAATAATGTGCCGTTCTATGTGGCGCTCCCATCGCCCACGATCGACTGGACCGTGGATGACGGCGTTGCAGAAATCCCGATCGAAGAGCGCAGCGCCCGGGAAGTAACCCATATTCAGGGACTGACGGAAGAAGGCGGGATCGGCCAGGTCCAGGTGACGCCCCGGGGCACATCCGGTGGCAATCCGGCCTTTGACGTCACGCCGAACCATCTGGTGACCGGTCTGATCACCGAGCGGGGCGTGTGCGAAGCCTCTCCGGCAGGCTTGGCCGGGCTGTTCCCGGACCTGTCCAAGACCGCCGAGAGCGCATGAGCCCGGTCCCGGCGGGATCTGGAGCGCGCGGGACCGGAGCCCGCGTGCGCAACCAGGAAGAGGCAATCATCGAGGTGACCTGGTGCTATTATCAGGACGGCCTGAACCAGAACGAGATTGCCGCCCGCCTGGGTATTTCCCGGGCCACCGTGGTCAATCACCTTCAGGAAGCGCGCAAGCGGGACTATGTACGCATTTCCCTGGACAGCTCCATCTTCCGCGATCAGGAGCTTGCCCGCAGGCTTGCAGACCGTTTTGGCCTGCAGGATGCGGCGGTCATTCCGTCCGCGCCGGGTAGCGCCGATCAGTCGCTGGACCGGGTCGCGCGCATGGTGGCCGATTGGTTGCCCAGCCTGCTGGCGCCGGGAGACCGGTTGGGGGTTGCCTGGGGCGAGACCGTCTACCGGGTTGCGGAGGCGGCCCCGCGTGTGGCGCTTGAGGACCTGACGGTGGTGCAACTGGTCGGCTCCCGGCCCGCTGCTCTCGGTTTTGCCGCCGAAACCTGTTCGGCAACGCTCGCCCGCCGCTATGGCGCCCATTGCATCAATCTTCATGTGCCTCTGGTTCTCTCCGACAGGGACCTGGCCGAACGGCTGAAACAGGAACCGGTGATCCGGGACCAGCTCCAGGCCGTGGCCGGTTGCAACAAGACCCTGTTTGCCTGCGGCACCTGCAGCGCGGACAGCCACGTGGTGCATACGGGGCTTCTGGAGCCCGGGGACATCGGCACCTATGCGCGAAAAGGCGCAACAGGAGTGATCTGCGGCCGCCTGATCGATCAGGACGGTAACGGCCTGGAACGGGAGATCGAAGACCGGATGATCGCGGTGACCCTGGATCAGATGCGCGGCAAGGACATGGGGTTTCTGGTGGGCTCAGGCCCAAACCGGGCCATGCCTATGCTGGCGGCCCTGCGCGGGGGCTATGCGACCCATGTGGCCACCTGTTCCGACACCGCCTCTCACATTCTCAAACTGGTTGACGGCAATGCTTAAGACCCCTTATGCGGATACGCGCGATCTGCGCCAGTCCATCATCGACACCTGCCTTGAAATGAACCGGCGCGGCATCAATCAGGGGACCTCGGGCAATGTCTCGGCCCGGGCCGGAGACAGGATGGTGATCACGCCGTCCGGCGTGCCCTATGACGCCATGACCCCGGATATGCTGGTCTCTCTGCCGCTTGCGGGGGACGGCCCGGCGGAAGGGCCGCTGCCGCCCTCAACAGAATGGCAGTTCCACTTGGCACTGCTGCGGGCAAAACCAGACATGCATGCGGTGGTTCATGCCCATCCGGTCCATTGCACCGCGCTGTCCATCAACCGCATGGAAATCCCCGCCTGCCACTATATGGTCGCGCTTTTTGGCGGCAATTCGGTGCCGCTTGCCGGCTATGCCCTGTTCGGCAGCGATACTCTGGCCGAATGTGTGACGTCGGCCATGCAGGACCGTCACGGCTGCCTGATGGCCAATCACGGCGCCGTTGTGGTCGGCGAGACGCTGGAAAAGGGGCTGTGGCGGCTGGAGGAGATGGAAGTGCTGGCAAAGGCCTATTGCATCAGCCGCACGGTCGGCCAGCCGCATATCCTGTCCGATGCGGAGATCGGCGAGGTGCTTGGGGCCGTGGCCAATTACGGCATAAAATCGGCCTGACCTTCGGCGCCCTCTTGGGTTTCAGTGCCTGCCGGACAGAGCAGGAGCAAAATGCCGCCGGGCGGCCAGGGATCCAAAGCCGGAGACGGCGATCAAGGTGAGGCCCATCAGGGCCAGCCCGTCCGGCCAGTCGCCGAAAACAAAGATGCCGAGCAGCGTGGCGGCGAGCAGCTGGCTGTAAACCAGCGGTGCGACCAGACTGGCATCGGCCATTTTGTTGGCCAGGACCAGCAAATAGTTTCCGGCTGCCGAGCCAAGGGCGCTCACCACCACCAGCGCCCAGAACACACCATCTTGTTCAGGGAGATCAAGGCTGAGGCCAATGGGTGCCAGCAGAAGCGCGCCCAGAAAAAGCTGGGACATGAGCAACAGGCTTGGCCGCATGGTTCCGGCCAGAATTTTGGTCATGAACAGAAAGCAGCCGTAGCAAAGGCCCGCCAGAACCGCGTAGAAAATGCCCGCTGACGAGTCAAATCCAGGCTTGACCACCAATAGGACCCCGGCAAAGCCGAGCGCGAGCAGGCCGGATTGGACCCGGGTGGGCCGTTCGCCCAGAAAGACCGCCGCCAGCAGATAGGAAATGATCGGACCGACAAAAAAAGCTCCGAAGACATTGGCAATCGGCTCCGTCTTCAGGGCGGTCAGGATCGAACAGATCCCGCATATGATAAAGAGCGCCCGCAGGACCACCCGCCAGTCCTGATAGGCGGCCAGTTCATGCCATTTGATCCGGGCCAGGGGCCACAGCACCAGGGCGCCGATCAGAAATCTTGAAAACGCGACAAAAAGAGGCGGCACACCGCTGGAGGTGAGCAGTTTCCCGCAGGTGTCGCCAATGACAATCAGCGTCACGGCAAGAAAAACGGTGCCGGCAATCCGGCAGAGCAACAGGGCAGGCATTGGCGGAAAATTCGTCCGGTCAGGCAGGAAGACCCTGACCGGTAGATCCGAGCGGGCGCGGGTGTGCAAGTCCGGTTTGCGCGCTTTCGGTTCTGAAGGAAGGCGATCTAAGGGCTGGGGGTGTGTGCTACGACCGCGCCTCATAGGCTGAGGGGAGTGGCTGCCGGAATGACGCTATGTATCAGCGGGTTTTGCGGTTCTTTTGAGTATGGGAGATGCCCATAGGATTTCCTGAAGGCTGTTTGGGAGAAGGGTTTTTAACGGCCGGGCGGAATGCAATCGATGCGAAGCGAACCGCGAGAAAAATTAGAAAAGGAAAAAACAACTAGAAAGAGTATAAATTACATATACGTCAAGTGCAGATATATCACCTTCTAGTGCTCCTTTCAGGGAGGCTGTGAAGTGACAAAGGAAGAGCTTGATAGGAAGCGCGGAGACAGGCTGAAGCAGGCAATGCAAGTCCGCGGATACCTTAAGTCAATGGCATTGGCGGTTGAGTTGGACATTTCTCCAGCTGCTATCTCAAAATGGAAACAAGGCCATGCAATGTCGATAGACAATGCATGCAATATCTCAAAAATTCTCGATATTTCAATGGATTGGTTGCTTCTTGGGCGCAATGGACCGGACTGGCTCGAGCCTGGCCACCTGAATGCTCAAGAGCTTGAACTCCTGCAGAGCGTCAGACAGAGACCGGCGCGTGTCACGCGCCTGTTGCTGAACATCCTGGCGGAGATCCCGCA
Organism: Roseibium sp. AWQ4_254; assembly: GCF_056161025.1. Classification (NCBI taxonomy): domain Bacteria; kingdom Pseudomonadati; phylum Pseudomonadota; class Alphaproteobacteria; order Hyphomicrobiales; family Stappiaceae; genus Roseibium; species Roseibium sp. AWQ4_254. The sequence goes on along the minus strand of NZ_JBSWYH010000004.1, from coordinate 110,691 downwards.
GAAGTAGCGGGCCGAACATTCAGCAAATCAACCATAGGTAAAAACTGGAAAAGAATCAACCAGAACTAAACTGCTTTTATTGGAAATTATATGAAGAATTAGTCAAAATAAAAATGCAATCAGATTAATTGATTTGATGAAAAAATCAATAATATTCTGATTGATGGGAGGTAATAGAGTTGGAGGATATGTAAAATGTCTACGTTACTTACGATAAATGTAAAGAACTTGGAAAGTGCTACTCAGGGCTTCTATTTTTTTCAACAACCTGCAGTTTATACGGGTGGAGGGCAGGTCTACAGCAATAGTCTCTTTTCGCAGAGCCTGGGCAACTACGGCGAAACCGGGTCGATTCTGACCTTCCAGGTGAACATGCAGTATTACGCGGGTATCCAGGAAGCGCACAGCACGCCCCAGGTTGGCCAGTCTTCGGGCTTTTCTTCGGCAAGCCGTGCAATCGATCTCGCACCGGCGGCTGGAACGGCCAACGACTGGACGACTGCGAGTGTGAACCCGTTGGGTCTGACACAGCCAACCTCGGGCACGGGTGTTCAGCCGGGGGCATTCCGTATCACGACACCGACATATTCGCCGCCGGCGATCTACAACGTTGGCTCGGCAGTCCAGGTCAACGGAGGAATTACTCTGTCGAACTTCGTTGTGGCGAATCCAAGCAACAACACGGACTGCCAGCCTATCCTGAAATACTACGTTCAGACCGGCGACTACACGCCTGGAACTGTCATGAACTTCACGGCTTCAAGTGTGAATGCAGCATTGTGTGATTTCACGGGCGGGCACTCGATCATCGACGTCACGCTGAATGCCAACGGCACTTGGTCGACCGTTGTAGTCGCCTAGCCAAGATGGTGCGCCATGAGCGGGCGATGGCTCAAAGAGGCCTGCTCATGGCCGGGCTGCAATAGGTGCTCGCCAATCTCATGCCATCGATTGAAGAGGGGACGGATAGCACAGCACCTCTAACGGCATGACGGGTAAGGGGGAGGTGGTGTCACATGGCCTCGCAATACAAGATCATCATTGAAAACCAGTGGTCCCAGGACACAGACTTTTACGCCTTTCAACAACAAGCGGGATTCCAGAATTCCGGAGGTGGCCTCACGATCTTGTCCAGCTGTGTCGCCTGCGGTCCCTTAGCCCCGCATGCGAGCTCTGGGGCGCAGCTGGTCTTTGAATTTGACCAGCAGACCTATGCCGGCGCGAAAAGCACGATGTTCTCCGTCAATGAGGCAGCTTTCAATGTTCTGATCTCGTTGGCAGACAGCGTTGAGACGGCAATGCAAACCTCGGCAGCTCAGCCGATAGATCTGACCCCCGCCACGGGTCAGAGCAACAACAGCACAACGATGACGGTGAGCCCACTCGGTCTGTCGTCGCCCGCCTTTCAGAGCGGATTGGACACAGGAAGTTTCGGTATCGAAGTTCCTCCCTATACGTCCATGCCGACGCCCGAACTGTATTGCGGTTGCGCTGCGATCAACCAGGACGGCAGCATTATGTTGTCCAGTTTTATCGCTCCAAGACCCAACAGCGTGGTGATGTGCGCTCCTGAGCCGGTCTTCTTCGTAAAGGTGGGAGATTTCGGTGTCGGTCAAAGCATCACATATGACACGTCGAATGCGGCCAGATGCGACTTCACGCAAGGCTTCACCGTCATCAGTGTCACCTACACCCAGAACGGGAGCTTCACGACAGCAGGCAGCTGATCTTGGGAGGGGTGAAGAGCCGAAAGGCACAAACTTCAACACTGCAAAGGAAGGGAAGACGATGAAACATGCACTTTCTAAGGGTTGCATCCGCAAGATGCGCAGAGGCGCTCAGGTCGGTCTTGCTGGCACACTGTTTTCAGGCGCGTTGCTGATGACAGCATATTCGGCCTCGGCACAGTTGGCCTTTTCACCAGATTGCCGGAACTTTCAACAGATTCAGGTGGCTCCGCCCAGCAATGCAATCCTGTTTTCCAAGCACCCGGTTCCGCATCCTAACGGCACTGCAACGGTGTTTGCGATCAATGGACTGCAGAATTATGTGATCCCGAACGGGAACAATTCCTGCATTGTCGCCGCGCCTGCAGCAAATGACAGTTATTGTTTCCAGGCCAGAAACGACAACACGATCGATCAGGTCGGAGCTCAGGCGATCAACAATCCTGGTGGCTTGCCCGCCTGCCAGTGACAAGGTTGCTGCAACAAGAGGAGGACGCAGGGTGCCATATGTGCTGAAGACCTTTGAGAAAGGAACAGTTCTTTCTCAGACCGATGCAGCGCCTCAAGCGACCGGAGGGTTTGAGGAATACGCTCAAGCAGGTTGGGCTCCGGTGGTGCCCAATCTCAATCTGGTCAAGGGAGGCGTGTATCGCCTGGATGATCCGATGCCTGGAGGCGTGAAGCGGAAGATCAAGGTTGTCTCCGTTGGTGTTGGTTTGAATGCCTTCACCTACCAGCGCCAAGGCGTTGCTTGACGCAAGAAATAAAGCATTCCGAGAATGCAAAAAAGCCCGGCATCGCTGCCGGGCTTTTCAAGGTTAGGCGGGTGCCTTGACCGCTTAGTCTTCGGACTGCTGCTTCAGAGCCGCACCCAGAATGTCACCGAGGGAGGCGCCGCTGTCGGAAGAGCCGTACTGTGCGACAGCTTCCTTCTCTTCGGCGATTTCCAGGGCCTTGATCGACACGGTAACCCGGCGGGTCTTCTTGTCGAACTGGGTGATGCGTGCGTCGAACTTGTCGCCAACGGAGTACTTTTCCGGGCGCTGTTCTTCGCGGTCGCGGCTGAGGTCCACACGGCGGATGAAGGCGGTCAGGTCGCTGTCGGCGATCTTCACGTCCAGGCCGCTGTCCTTGACCTCGGTCACTTCACAGGTCACGACGGAGTTCTTGCGCAGCTCGCCGGCTGCACCGCTTTCCATCGGGTCACCGGTGAGCTGTTTGATGCCGAGGGAGATACGCTCCTTGTCGACATCCACATCCAGAACGACGGCCTGAACCATGTCGCCCTTCTTGTACTCCTCGATGACCTGCTCGCCCGGACGGTTCCAGTCGAGATCGGACAGGTGCACCATGCCGTCGACATCGCCGTCGAGGCCGATGAACAGCCCGAATTCGGTCTTGTTCTTGACTTCGCCTTCGACATTGGTGCCGATCGGGAACTGCTCGGCAAATGCATCCCACGGGTTCTGCAGGGTCTGCTTGAGGCCCAGGGAAATGCGGCGCTTGACCGGGTCGACTTCCAGGATCATCACTTCGACTTCCTGAGAAGTGGACACGATCTTGCCCGGATGGACGTTTTTCTTGGTCCAGGACATTTCCGAAACGTGGATCAGGCCTTCGATGCCCGGCTCCAGCTCGACGAATGCACCATAGTCGGTGATGTTGGTCACGCGGCCGTTGAACTTGGCTTCGATCGGGTATTTGGCTTCGATTCCATCCCACGGATCGGTTTCAAGCTGCTTCATGCCGAGGCTGATGCGGTGCGTTTCCTGGTTGACGCGGATGATCTGCACCTTGACGGTCTGGCCGATGGTGAGGACTTCCGACGGATGGTTGATGCGGCGCCACGCAATGTCGGTGACGTGCAGCAGGCCATCGATGCCGCCCAGGTCGACGAACGCACCGTAGTCGGTGATGTTCTTGACCACGCCTTCCACGGTATGACCTTCTTCCAGGCTCTGGACCAGTTCGGAGCGCTGTTCGGCGCGGGTCTCTTCCAGAACAACACGGCGGGACACGACGATGTTGCCGCGGCGCTTGTCCATTTTCAGGATCTGGAACGGCTGCGGCGTGTGCATCAGCGGGGTCACGTCGCGCACCGGGCGGATGTCCACCTGGGAGCGCGGCAGGAAGGCCACGGCACCGTCCAGATCGACGGTGAACCCACCCTTGACCTGGTTGAAGATCTGGCCGTTGACTTTTTCGTTGGCTTCGAAAGCAACTTCCAGGCGGACCCAGCTTTCTTCGCGGCGGGCTTTTTCGCGCGACAGAACGGCTTCGCCAAGCGCGTTTTCAACACGCTCCAGATACACTTCCACTTCGGTGCCAACGCCCATTTCGCCGTCGCGGCCCTTGGCGCCGAATTCCTTCAGCGGCACGCGGCCTTCGACCTTCAGGCCGACGTCGATGACGGCGAGGTCTTTTTCGATGGCAACGACGGTGCCTTTGACGACGGCACCTTCATAAAGGTCGTTCTGGACGAAGGACTCTTCGAGAAGAGCTGCAAAATCCTCGGTAGAGGGATTAAAATCGGTCATTTAGTCTCCTGAGCGCCTGTTGGCGCACCGCCGGCGGGTTGGTGTTGCACTCCGGATTGTCCGTCTCCCGGGATCGCGGTATCCGCTGATCCTGCCGCGTGTCAAAGCGGGCCGGCGGAGGCGGAAGACAGAAAATCCAGTCTCGTCACAGGACGCTGTTTTGGCCGCGCCCTGCCGAAATTTCTTTATCGTTCAAAGAACTGTGCCGTTTACAAGAACCGGCCGTTCATCAGAACCTGCGGCTTTGAGGAGCCGGGCCTGTTCCAGATCAGCGCTGTCAGGATGCACGAAAAGGGGCGCACCTTTTGGTGAACCCCGGCGGTCCGTCACACTTTGGCAGCGCGGGAAATGATATCCACAGCCGCCTGGAACGCGGTCTCTATATCCATTTCCGTCGTATCAAGCAAGACCGCATCGTCGGCTTGTTTCATGGGAGCCACGGTTCTTTGGCTGTCCCGCTCGTCCCGGCGCTTCAGATCGTCCAGAACCGAGGCGTAGGTTGCCTCGGCGCCCTTGGACAGCATCTCGTCCGTGCGCCGGCGTGCCCGCGCCTCTGCCGAGGCGGTGACGAACAGCTTCACGGTGGCATCCGGACAGACCACCGTGCCGATGTCGCGCCCGTCCAGAATGGCTCCAGGCGGGGTGGCCGCAAACCGGCGCTGCAGGGCCACAAGCTCTTCCCGCAAGCCGCCAAGCACGGCAATGCGCGAGGCGGCTTCGCCGATTTCATGGGCGGACAGCACGCCTTTGTCCATATGGGCCAGATCGAGATTTTGCGCAATCTCGATGGCGACCGCCTCATCGCCAAGCGGCAGGCCCTTGGCCAGAAGTGCGGCCGCCACTGCCCGGAAGGTGAGCCCAGTGTCCAGATGGTTCAGGCCGAAATGCCCTGCCAGCCTGCGGGCAAGGGTGCCTTTTCCTGAAGCGGCGGGCCCGTCTATCGCGATGATCATGCAGCCGCACTCGCCTTTGTGCGCAAAGAGGCGCCAAGGCCCTCAAACAGTGGCGTGAAAGTGGGGAAGCTGGTGGCGATCACCGCACCGTCATCTACGGTCACCGGCTTGTGGGCGGCCATGCCCAGCACCAGGAAGGCCATGGCAATGCGGTGATCGAGATGGGTTGTCACCGTGCCGCCGCCAATGGCGTTCGCGCCGCCCGTCACCGTCAGCGTGTCTTCGGTTTCAACGCACGGAATGCCGTTGGCCTCCAGCCCGCGGGCCACGGCGGCAAGTCGGTCGGATTCCTTCACCCGCAATTCCTCAAGGCCGGGCATGAACGTGTCGCCCTCGGCAAAGGCGGCTGCCACTGCCAGAACCGGGTATTCATCGATCATGGAGGGTGCCCGCCCGGCCGGAACGGTGATGCCTTTCAGGCGGCTTGCTTTCACCTTCAGGTCACCGACCTCCTCTCCGCCGGTTTCCCGCCGGTTGACGACTTCAATGTCCCCGCCCATCTCGATCAGTGTGGTGATCAGGCCGGTGCGGTGCTCGTTGAGCAACACATTCTCGATCGTCAGATCCGAGCCTGGCACGATCAGCGCGGCCACAAGCGGGAACCCCGCCGAGGACGGGTCGCCGGGAACATCAATGTCCTGCGGGGTCAGCTCGGGCTGGCCCTGAAGCTTGATCTCCCGTTCACCATCCGCATTGAGGCTCACCGAAATGTCGGCCCCAAAGCCCTTCAGCATCTTTTCCGTGTGATCGCGGGTCGGCACCGGCTCGATCACGGTGGTCTCGCCCGGCGCGTTCAGTCCGGCCAAAAGCACGGCGGATTTCACCTGGGCCGAGGGCATCGGCACCCGGTAGGTGATCGGCAGGGCAGTTTCTGCACCCCGGATGGAGGCAGGCAGCCGGTCGCCATCGCGGGCAATCACCTGGGTGCCCATGTCCCGCAGCGGGTTCAGAACCCGGCCCATCGGCCGTTTGGACAGCGAGGCGTCACCGACAAAGGTGGCAGCGATGTTGTGGCTGCCGAAAATGCCCATGGTCAGGCGGACGCCCGTGCCTGCATTGCCAAAATCAATCACATGCTCGGGCTCCAGCAGGCTGCCCAGGCCGATGCCGTCCACTGTATAGGTGCCGTCCGCATGTTTCTCGATGGTTGCGCCAACGGCGCGCATGGCCTCGGCGGTCGCCAGAACGTCTTCGCTTTCCAAAAGGCCCTGAACGGTCGTGCGGCCAACGGCCAGGGTGCCGAACATCAAGGACCGGTGGGAAATGGATTTGTCCCCCGGCACGCGGATCGTGCCGGTCAGCGGGCCCCCGGCGCTGGCGGTGAGAGGGGAGGGCGCAGAATCGTGTGACATTTTCAATGTCCGCAACTACGGGCCTTTCAGGTCAGGCCCATCAGGGTTTCAAAAGGTGCCACGTCCTATCACGCCGATACGCGCTCGTCATCTCCCCAGTTCGCGCGTCAACGTCTCCGAGGTCCTTAGCGCCTCCGGGCCCCTCAGCGCCGCCCCGGCCACCGTGCCGGTGCCTTTGGGCCGCTCTCGTCGAAGCGATGCCTGATAGGAGGGCTTGTTGACTGAGCATGTATGAGGGCGCGTGCGGTCAGGACCAAGGCGCTCTCCTCTCTCTCGTCTCTTTCCTACGCGCAGGAAACCCGGGAAACGCCGCCGCGCTGCGCATGAACAGGCACTTCGGTAGACTTGGTCCCGATTCTGCGCTCAACTTTGTCCAGAGGGCAATAAAGGGGCGGCCCGGCAGGACCATCCTGCCCCGGCGGCCGATTCGGGGCTTTCCCCTGAGGACAAGAGGGGATTAGGGGCCGTGAGGCTGTTCCCGTGCTTGATCTTTTATCCGCAACGTGCAGAAGAATGGATCAATCGCATGATTTGAATTGAATAGTCTTTGACAGCGGCGGAGCTTGACGCTATGGGGCGCTCCACCTATCAAGTCAGCCAGAAAACAATCAAAGGGTGAGCACAGTGGCAAAACCTGAACTTGGCACAAAGCGGCTGTGCCCCAGCTGCGGCGCAAAATATTACGATCTGAACCGGGATCCGATCACCTGCCCGAAATGCGGCACGGTCTTTGAAACCGTCATGACCTCCCGTGCGGCCAAGGCGGCCAAGGTGGAGGAAACCAAGGATGACGAGGAAGAAGAAGAGGACCTGGCAGCGCCGGAAATCGTGACCCTGGAAGAAGCGGACGCGGAAGCTGAGGGCGGCGATGATGTGCCGGATCTGGAAGGCGACGATGTCGAGATCGACAGCGACGAAAGCGAAGATGACGTCTTCCTCGACGATGAGGACGAAGACGAGGAATCCGTTCCGGGCATCCGCGTGGAAATCGAAGACGACAGCGACCAGTAAGCGCTTGTCCGGAAAGAGGGTTTTCTCTTTTCGGTGTTTTCCACACCAAGCAGACACAATCTTTGAAAAATCTGCTTGATCTTGGGAGGCGGTGTGACTATGTTCCGCCTCCATCAGCCGCCGGACACACGGTCCGGCCGCTCCCAAGAAGATGGGGCCATAGCTCAGCTGGGAGAGCGCTTCGCTGGCAGCGAAGAGGTCAGGGGTTCGATTCCCCTTGGCTCCACCATTCTTCTTCTCCTCTTAAAATCATAATTTTTTCTCTGACCAAAGCAAAGTGTTGGCAGGTCTGGAAGCGGGTTTGTGTTGGATGCAGCACCAGCGGCGGCATTGCGGACAAGACTGCCGTAATACCAGGCGCAGTTGCTCATGACCTCTTTGATGCCCCATGTCCGTTCAACGGCCAGGCGCTTCGTGTGACCCGGTCTTGTCGATCGGGTTAACGAGTCAACGGTGCAACGATGTCCGATGGGCGGAATTGGGTCACCGGAGGCCGCGCTTGGAGGGTCTTCGGACTTTGTCGCACGTCTGCCCGATGACCCGTTTCGACCTGTGACGCGCTCCTGGCCGAAGCCCCTCCAAGCGCGGTCAAATGGATCATGATCAACTGCGCTTGGTGTGAGTTCTGTTTGGAGGAACGCCTGCCAATGCTCGGTATATATGCAGCATTTCTATCCTGTTGACTGATGAACGACACCATTCACCAAGGATCATGGACCGGTTTGCCGATCAAAAGACGATGATCCAGCACGTGGGTGCGCCAAGAGCACTCTCACTTTTGCTCGAAAGATGTTGGATTTGGTATTGGGCATAGCCTCCGGACGCAACGAAGCGCCGGCGAAAGGCGCGGGCGCCGCGCCCATCTAGACAGCCAGCCATACCTAGTTTGCTGATTGCAAGACCGAGGACGAGAAAAACCCGGCAAGGTGGGCTTCCCTTTTGGGTGGAAATGCCGCTATCTGCCGGTCCAGAACGCGCACAGCCTTGTCGGAGCTTCTCCATACCAATGTCCAATCGAACCACGAAATTACAAGATACGTGTGGCTGGACGGCGCTTGCGCCGGGGCTGGCCCCGTACCCATCCCTGGGAGCGGATCTGTCAGCAGATTGTGTTGTCGTCGGTGCCGGGTTTACCGGTCTGGCAGCGGCACGCCGTTTTGCGGAACTGCGGCCTGAGGCACGGATCGTGCTGGTGGACGCAAAGCGTGTTGCCGGCGGTGCCAGTTCGCGCAATTCCGGCTTTGCGGTTGCCAATGAAGGTCCCGGGCACGCCCAGCTTCATACCGAGCATGGGCGCGCCAGCTATTTCACCATGAACCGGATCGACCGGAATGGGGTTGAGGAGCTGCGACGGCTGATTGCAGAGCACGGTATCGAGGCGCAGTGGGAGGATACGCCGTCGATTCATGCAGCGCATGATCCTCGGCATTTCGGGCGTTTGCGCCGCCATGTCGAAGCGTTTCACCAGTTGGGGATCAACGCGCGCCTGTTGGAAGCACCGGAGCTGAAAACGCGATTGGGCACCGGATTTTATGGTCTTGGGGTTGAGACGAGTGGTGGCGCCCTGCTGCAGCCGGCGATGCTGGCGCAAGGGCTTGCTGCTCATCTGCCAGAAACTGTTGAAGTTTATGAAAACACGCAAATATCGTCACTCCGGTATGTGAATGGCGGCTGGGTGTTGGACGCAAACGGGCACAGCTTGCGCACGCCAAAGGTAATTGTCGCGGTGAACGCGTTTTTTCCCAGGTTAGGCTTGAAGCGGTTGCGGGTTTTTCCGCTGGCGCTGACCGCCAGCCTGACCCGGCGGCTGAGCCCGGACGAAGAGAGCGAAATCGGCAGCCCTGCCAGTTGGGGTATCCTCTCGCCGCGATCCCTGGGAGCGACAATGCGGCTGACCCGCGACCGCCGCATTCTGATCCGCAACACGGCAGAATATCTGCCGGGTGGGATCAATGCGTGCCAGTTGGCCACAAGGCGCGGAATACACGGAGTCGGACTGTCCAAACGCTTCGCTTTCCTTGATGAAAGCGCCATTGACTATACATGGAGCGGGGCGATTTGCATAAGCCGCAACGCCAAGCCGGTCTTTGAGGAAACCCGGCCGGGGCTTTACCTGTGCGGCGGCTACAACGCCTCTGGTGTTTCCCGTGGCACGGCCATGGGACGCCTGATTGCGGACTTCGCGCTAGAGCAACAATCGGATCTGCTGAGCGACGCGTTGAAGCTGATCAAGCCCACTTTCATCCCTCCCAGGCCGTTTCTGGATATGGGGGTGAGGCTGCGGGTCTGGGCCGAACGGCGGGCTGCGGCGAGTGAGCGGTGAGGTTGTCTCTTTGGCCAGGCCGGTTTCACGACCGGCCCGGCATATCCGCGCGCCAATGCCCACCTGCTCAAAAACGTGGTCAGGATTTCGAAGCTTCGGGCAATCGCATCAATTCGGCCGTGCAGGCACAGCGCTCCGGGAAACCGTTTGTTCGCTCAACGCAACAATCTTGCGCATGGCGTCGATGAGTGTGGCATCGGGCAGCGTCAGGGCCACAAAAACAGCAAAGAGCGTTGTCTGGGGGCTGGGGAAGCAGAGGATGTTCCCGCCGGTGATGTCCGGTGCCTTGCTGCAACAGGTCTTCACGAGCGCGTCGACAAGACCCGGTTCGCCGCGCCCGTTTGAATACCGGGCGCGGCCGCTGCGCAGAGCTTCAACGCAGGCTTCGGGCAAGTCTGGATCGGTGGCGATGTCCGGCTCACCAAGGTCAGTTCAATAACGGTTTCTCCAGCCGCAGCCTGGGCACGTGCAGCATTGTGGATTGGCCATTTGTCCCCCTCAAAAAAAAGATTTTTCAGGCGTTCAGTGATCGCGGCGTCGTGCATGGATCAACTCCTCTTGTCCGGCAGAGCCAGATGGTGTGTGAGAGTGCTTTGGGGAAGGCCCAGCATCCGCTCGGAGGCTTCCAAGGCAATTTGAGGCAATTGTTCGGTGTTGTAGAGACCGTGCGCCAGTGAGCCCTCTAGCCAAAGCCCATCAATCAGACCATTCAAGGCTATCGATAACTTGCGGCAGTCCTGCGGGCTCGCAGGTCGTTCGTGTTCAACAAGGACCGGGTGGATCAGGGACTGAAGCAAGTCAAGGAAGTCCCGATAACTTTCCCGATGAATGTCCGAATAACCGGGCTCGTTCCGCACCCGCCCAATAAAGGTCGCCCACAAGGAGACTTTTTGCTCCGACAGATTGGGCGGTGAAACATTGGCTTGTATGAACCGGCTCAATGTCATTGCAGGCACCGCCGATGCACGTTCTGCCGCCGCTGCTGCGGTTTGAGCCGCGTCACTGGTCAGTTGCCCGGTCAAATATGTGTAGGCAGCGTGAACCAGATCATCCTTGGACGTATAATAGTGCCGGATCAATCCTGGAGTTATTCCGGCCTTAGCGGCGATTCTGCGTACGGTCGCGCCGCTCAATCCATGTTCTGAGATTACGTTTAGTGTTGCCTCGATCAACGCCTTTCGGCGTGTGTCTTCTGATAGACGTTGAAAACTTTTACGGCTCATTCAAGAGACACTCCGAAAATTGCCCACCGATACTCTGTTCTACAAATGTAGAAATATTAAGCAGTCGCGCCTCATTTAGCGTCAACGCGCAAATGAGAATATGATCGAATGTTGATTCACCTAGATATTTGTTATTCAGTTGTATAACAATGATCAAGAGATCAGTTTGGAACCTATGAAGCGCTGACCAAGTGCTTTGGGGCCTGCAAGACAACGGACAGAGTATGAAAGACAGCCCGGCAATCGAAATTCGGGATTTGCACAAGAGTTTCGGTGATACCGAAGTTCTGAAGGGCGTGTCGCTCAAGGCCTATCCCGGTGATGTCGTTGCGATCATCGGCGGGTCGGGATCCGGCAAGTCGACCATGTTGCGCTGTATCAACATGCTCGAGACGCCGACCTCCGGTGAAATTCTGATCCAGGGTGAAGCTTATAGTATGCGCAGGACACGTCAGAGGGGGCTGGAAACTGCGGACCCCAAACAGGTGCAACGAATCCGGGCCCATCTCGGAATGGTGTTTCAGAATTTCAATCTGTGGCCGCATCGTACGGTTCTGGAAAATGTCATCGAAGTGCCGGTGCATGTTCTCAAGATTCCCCGCAAACAGGCCATTGCCAAGGCAGAAGACTTGCTGGCGCGGGTCGGCTTGGCGGAGAAGCGGGACACCTTTCCGGGGTTCCTGTCCGGCGGACAGCAGCAACGGGCCGCAATTGCCAGAGTGCTCGCGGTCGAACCGCACGCCATGCTGTTTGACGAACCGACGTCAGCCCTGGATCCGGAACTTGTCGGTGAAGTCCTTTCCGTCATCCGGAAACTGGCAGAAGAGAGCCGGACAATGATCCTTGTGACCCATGAAATGGCCTTCGCCCGCGATGTGGCTTCGCATGTCATCTACCTCAAGGATGGCGTGATCGAAGAACAAGGCCCGCCGGAGGAGATCTTTGGCAATCCAAAATCGTCTCATCTTAAACAGTTCATCAGTGTTTTTGCCTGATCAGGCACGTTCCAGAAAAAGCGCCGTGAGGCGTGTGCTTTTTCCGTTCAACCATAGGAGACCCCATGTTCAAGAAACTAGTGCTTGCAGCAATTGCTGCAGTCAGCTTTGTGCTGCCGGCTGCCGCGGACACTTATAAAGTTGGAATTTCCGCGGAACCATATCCGCCTTTCTACAAGCCGGATGCAGATGGCAACTGGACTGGTTGGGAAATCGACTTCATGAAGGAACTCTGCTCACGGCTTGAAGCAGAGTGTGTTGTTACGCCGATTGCATGGGACGGCATTATTCCGGCGCTAAAAACCGGCAAAATCGACATGATCATTGGTTCCATGTCAATCACGCCGGCACGGGCCAAGCAGATCAACTTCTCCGACAAATACTATCAGTCTCCGACCGGCCTGATGACCACCAAAGGCGCCAAGTTTGAGCCGAGCCCGGAAGGTCTGTCGGGCGCAATTATTGGCGCTCAATCTGGCTCTATTCAAGAGGCCTATGTCGAGAAACATTATGCCGAGACCGCAGGTGATGTTCGCATTTATCAGACCTTGGACGAGGAGTTGCAGGACCTTGTCGCGGGACGACTTGATGCGGTTGTCGGGGATTCGCTTGCAATGGAACCCTTTATGCTGTCTGAAGAAGGCAAGGCCTGCTGCGAATACAAGGGAGCCGTGGCTGCGGATACGGCGATCCTTGGAGCGGGAGCCGGCGTTGGCTTGCGCAAGGAAGACACGGCACTTCTTGACCGCGTGAACAAGGCCATTGCGGAGATCCGCAGCGATGGCACCTATGCACGCATCTCCAAACCGTATTTCGCCATTGATATCTACGGCAACTAAAACCGATTGCGGACCGTTTCTCATCAAGCGGTCCGTACTTCATTGAACTTTTCACAGGCCACGGGACGATAAGGCGCAGCGTTTACAATCATGGATATGATCGATTTCAGCCTGTTGGCCTATAATTCGCCCGGGTGGGGCGGCGCATTGCTGGCCGGTTTCTTCACGTCGGTCCAGCTTGCCGCCGGCGGCTATGCGCTCGGCCTCGTCATCGGCACGATTGGGGCTGCCTGCAAGCTTTACGGCGGTCCTGCCTTGAAGGATCTGGCAGAAGTCTACACGACCGTGATCAGGGCGGTTCCCGAACTCGTGCTGATGTTGGTGTTTTACTATGCCGGAACTGATCTCTTGAACCGGCTGGCGCAGTCTTTGGGCTATGAGGGGTTCGATATAAATGGCCTGATGGCCGGGATTTTGGTGATCGGCCTGGTAATGGGCGGCTATGCCACCGAGGTTTTGCGTGGTGCCATCAAAGCCGTGCCGCAGGGGCAAATCGAGGCAGCACACGCCTTCGGTATGCCGCCCTTTCTCGTCTTCCGACGGGTAACGCTGCCGGCCATGACCCCGCATGCCCTTCCCGGACTTGCCAATTTGTGGATGATTGCGACCAAAGACACTGCACTGCTTGCTGTGATCGGCTTTACCGAGCTGACATTGGTCACCCGGCAGGCCGCCGGTGCCACGCGCGCTTACTTCCTGTTCTTTCTGGCGGCGGGCGCGCTCTATCTGATCCTGACCCTGGCCTCGAATGTGGTGTTGCGGTTGGTTGAAAAAAGGGCCCGTCGAGGCCTTGTTCCGGCAGCCTGAGAAACTGGGATGGCACAGATCGAAACGACCGAAAAACTGGTAGTCCCGAGCCTTCCGCTACGCGGTTTTCTTCGTGCTCTGGCCCAGCCTCACCGTATGATCCTGCTGGCTTTCGCGCTGGCCGGGCTCGCTGCCATTGTCTTCCTTATGGACTGGTCCTGGTTGCCGCAGTATCTGCCGAAATTGTGGCAGGGACTTCAGATGACCCTCATAATGCTGACTGCCAGTGTCGTCGTAGGCTTTGTCTTTGCCCTGCCGCTCGGTCTGGCTCAAGTTGCAGGACCTGCGCCTTTGCGTTGGGCGGCCGCCGGATTTTGCACGATTGTCCGCGGTACGCCGCTCCTTCTTCAGATGTGGCTGATCTATTTCGGACTTGGGTCTCTTTTTGCGCAGTTCCCGGAGATCCGTGAGTCCTGGGCGTGGCCGTACCTTCGCCAGGCCTGGCCTTACGGGTTCTTCTCACTGGTGGTGTCCTTCGCCGCCTATGAGGGGGAGGTGATGCGGGGCGCATTCGCAGGTGTTCCCAGAGGTGAGCTGGAGGCGGCGAGAGCCTTTGGAATGTCGCGCTGGCTTGTCTTCCGCCGGGTCTGGTTTCCCCGAGCCGTACACAGGGCACTGCCTACCCTGACAGGTGAGATCATCTTGCAACTGAAATCCACTCCGCTGGTGGCCACCATCACCGTCATGGATCTCTATGCGGTGGTGACGAAAATCCGCCAGGCCACCTATCTCACTTATGAGCCGCTGCTGCTTCTGGTGGCAATCTATCTCTGTTTGAGCGGTGTCCTTGTGGTCTGCATGCGGATGCTCGAAAACAGTGTGCCATCCACGACCCGTTAAGCGGCTTCACACTGGTAGTCTGTCTCCGGTCTGTGAATGCTCCCCCGGAGACAGCCGTGTCTAGTCCTTGTAGTCTGGATGAACGTCTTCCAGCAGGCGGAGATGGGCCGCCCACTCCAGGGCAACATCGTCATCCTCTCCCATGCTGTTGGCATATTGCTGGACGACCTTATCCGCAATCTCATCTGGCACAGCCCTGAGCGGCTGGCCCATGGACAAGGTGGCCACCTGGATCTCACACGCCCGTTCCAGATAGAACATGTTGTTGAACATTTGCGCCGCCGTGCGGCCGGTGGTCAGCAGACCGTGGTTGCGCAAGACCAGCGCCGGTTTGTCGCCCAAACTGGCGACGATTCGCGACCGTTCATCCAGATCCAGCGCAATTCCCTCATAGTCGTGATAGGCGACATTGCCGAAAAATTGAAGAGCGATCTGGTTTAGGGGCAACAGACCGTCTTCCAGGCTTGAAACGGCGACACCAGCGCGCGAATGGGTGTGCATCACCCAAGCTGCCTCATGACTGGCATGGTGTATGGCCGAGTGAATGGTGAAACCGGCCGGATTGACGTTGTGGGGGCTGTTGCAGACCTTGTTGCCGTCCACATCGATTTTGACCAGCGAAGATGCAGTGATTTCCTCCCAGCGGAAGCCATAGGGATTGATCAGGAAATGCCCGTCTTCACCTGGAACCCGCGCCGTGATGTGGGTGTAGATCAGATCCGTGAACTTGAAATGGGCTGCGAGACGGTAACAGGCAGCCAAGTCGCACCGGGTCTGCCATTCGGCCTCAGATATGGAAACAGGAGGGGGTTGAACGGTCATAGTGTCTTCCTTTTTGATGGAACTGTCTTAAAAGCGCGCGCAGTTGATGCTGAGCCCTCGGACCAGGTCCTCCCACAGGGCGCAGGACGTTTCGATAACCTGGGCGGCAACGAAGTCAGGCCTGGTATCGCTGGCAACATGCGGCGTGATCCGCAGCGCCGGTGCTGCCCGGAACGGGAGGTCTTGCGGCGACGGCTCCTCACGGAAGACGGCAAGAGTTGCTCCCGATAAGGCGCTGCGATCAAGTCACCTTCGACCAGATGTTCGCCCCAGCCAATCTGGACGGGCCTGGCGCCGGGGGGCTGGCAGGCGAAAAGATCTTTGTTCAAGATGGTTTCGGTCGACGGAGTAAGAGGCAGGACGTTGATCAGATGATACGCCCCGCCTGCCGCATCGCGCGGGGTGGTCGCCGCAGAAAAAAGGCCGTCTGCAAGTCCAGGGTGGGCAGGATGCGCATCGATCCCCGCGCCGACGGACATGGCCAGTTCGAGATTGGGAGAGCCGGCGAAGGGGTCATCACCGGAAACCCAGCAAATGGCGAAACGCATCGCTTCAAGCCGCTCGATCTCCTCCGTATGTTTCAAGATCACCCCGGCGGAGGCGGCACACAGTACGGCGCCAAAAAGCTCGTCGTGGCCGAGCATACCGCTCAAGTAGACACTGCGGATTGTTTTTGAGTAACTCATCTGAAAAACGCCTCCGGAAGTGATGGTGTTCGCCTGCGGTGAATACTTGTTGCACAATCGTATAATAAATGCCAAATCCCCTGCAGCGGATATGCGATGGTCCTAGGGGGAAACCGCCGTTCAAACCGGTGAGGCCGCCCGCAATGGTCTGTCAGCTGCTGCAGCCAATCGCCAGATACCATCCACTTGAGACATCAGCTATGGAAAAGCCGAACGATATAGGACCCGTCATTGACGCAATCGTTTCAGAAAACGAAGAACGTTTGGTGGCCATCCGGCGTGACATTCACGCCCACCCTGAAATCGGCTTTGACACTGTGCGCACGGCGGGCATTGTCGCCGGTGAGCTGACGGCACTCGGATTGAACGTCAAGACCGGCGTGGGCCGGACCGGCGTTGTGGCGGAGATAGAGGGCGGGCTGCCCGGCCCCTGCCTCATTCTGCGCGCAGATATGGATGCCCTGCCGATCCAAGAGCAGACGGGCTTGCCATTTTCTTCCACCGTCCCCGGGACGATGCATGCCTGTGGCCATGACATTCACACCGCGTCCTTGCTGGGGGCCGCCTCTGTTCTGGTGCAGCTTGCGCCCAAATTGAGCGGCCGGGTGCGGCTGGTCTTCCAGCCAGCGGAAGAAACGCTCGACAGCGGTGCCCGGGCGATGATCGGGGACGGGGCCGCCGATGGGGCGGATATGGCCGTTACATTCCATAATATGCCGAACCTGCCTGCGGGCCACCTCCGGCTGATCCGGGGGGCAAGCACCGCCTCTTGCGACGACTTTAAGGTCACGATCACAGGCAAGTCAGGTCACGCAGCAAAGCCCAACATGGCCCGGGACCCGATCGTATGTGCCGCCTCGGTGATCCTGCAGCTGCAGACAATTGTCTCGCGCTTCGCCGACCCATCCGACTCGCTGGTGTTGACCATCGGCAGCATTCACTCCGGTTCCACCCAGAATATCATTCCAGACAGCTGCGTCTTTGAAGGCACAGTGCGCTGCCGCTCGGTGGCGGCTCGGGACATGGCCGAGGAAGCCCTGACCAAAATTTGTCAGCAGGGCGCTGCGGCCATGGGCCTGTTTGCCGATGTTGAGTATTTCCGAGGCGTTCCGGCGCTGCAAAACGATGACCGGATTGTCGATTCCGCCTTCGCCTCCCTGAGTGAGCATTTCGACGAGCCGCCGCAGGTGGAAATCGGAAAGGATTTTGGGGCAGAAGATTTTGCCCTTTTTTCCGAAAGGCTGCCGTCCCTGCAGCTGCATGTTGGCTCGGGTCAGCCAGGCCGGGACGACAAACTGCACAATTCCGACTATCAGCCGGATGAGCGGGTGATTGCCCAAAGCGCCAAGGCTTTGTCGCGGATCGCGATCGGCTTGTTGAAATAGCAATCCGGCCGCCGGGGAGGCGGTGGATCACGTTTGATGAACAACGAGAAAACAATGAAAACTGTGACTTTGCTCGACGGCGGCATGAGCCGGGAGTTGGAGCGCTGCGGCGCTGTGTTGCGTCAGCCGGAATGGTCGGCGCTTGCCTTGATCGACCGGCCGGAGACCGTAAGGACCGCTCATGAGGCCTTCTTGAAGGCCGGGTCGGACGTGATCACCACCAATACCTACGCGGTGGTGCCCTTCCATCTGGGTGAAGACCGCTTCAAGACCGAAGGGCCGGCGCTTGCCCGTCTGGCGGGCCGATTGGCCCGTGAGGCGGCAGCCAGCAAACCCGGAGCCCGGGTGGCTGGGTCCCTGCCGCCGGCCTGCGGGTCTTATACGCCGGAGAGCTTCGACGCGGCTGCGGCCAAAACCATTTTGGCAACACTGGTCGAGGCGCTGGAGCCGAGTGTGGATTTCTGGCTGGCAGAAACCATGAGCAGCCTGGAAGAAGCGCAGGTGACAGCCTCTGCCGCCGCAAGTTCCAAGCGTCCACTGTGGATCTCCTACACGCTGCGCGACGATGTCACGCCGGAAGAGATGGGCGAGCCGATGCTGCGTTCGCACGAGAGCGTGCGCGATGCCGTCAAGCTTGCCATCGATCTCGGGGCGGAGGCTGTCCTCTTCAATTGCTCCATGCCGGAGGTGATGCTGCAGGCGGTCGAGACGGCTGCCCGGACCATAGCGGATGCGGGCAAGACACTGGCCATCGGCGTCTATGCCAATGCACTGCATTCGCAGGATGAAGACGGGGCAGCGAACGAGGTGATTTCCGTGGTTCGTGACGATCTGCAGCCGGACACATATGGTGCTTGGACCGACCTTTGGGTTGCTGCCGGGGCTTCTCTCATCGGAGGCTGTTGCGGCATAAACTCTGAGCACATCAAAGCTCTAAGCGCCCGCTATGACCGGGAACTGACCCATGTTTAAACCTATCCCCTGCGGGAGTCCCGCAGGAGATTAAGGCGTGATACACATGGCGCAGTTGAGCGTTGTCAGACGCTGGCATTTCGTGATCAGCTTTCGATCTGGGAGGTTTCCCGGTGCGCCGGTATCTCCCGATACTGTTCGAAAGTCTCTGCGCACCGATACCGATACTGATGCACCCACATAACGGTCCAGCAAGCTCGACGCCTTTGCCCACACGGGTTTTTGACAGCTAAGCAAATCGAGAAGCTGCGCGAAGAGCCAGAGCTGTCCCGGTCCAATAGGGTCTTGTTTGGTGAGGTTGCTATTCGCTGTAGGGAGTTCAACCATCTGCAACGCGCCGAACCGGTATCATAGGCTCAGGAGAGTGGCGGCCGGAATTACGCTATGTATTACCCTCCAATCATCTCCTCCAACCGGGCCATCAGCGACAGAACCTTGCCGTCCGCGCCGCGGGCGCCGATGGCCTGGAGGGCAACGGGAAGCCCGGTAGATGTTGTGCCGCAGGGCACCACCCCGGCGGGCTGCTGGGTCAGGTTGATGGGGAAGCTGAAACTGGCCCATTCGGTCCAGCGGCTCAGGCCGGAGCCGGCCGGAACTTCCAGGCCCGCCTCAAAGGCCGGGACCGTGACCGCAGGCGACAGGATGAAGTCATACTCCGCTAGGGCCTCGTCCATGCGCGCGCCAAACTCGGCCCGCGCCACCTGGGCGGCCACAAGGCTTCTGGCGTCGAGTGCCAAGCCTTGCTGCTCGATTTCCGCAAGGCCCGGATCTATCCCGGCCCGGTCTTCGTCCGGATAGGCGGCCAGCCGGGTGGCCGCGCCGGAAAACCAGTGGGCATGGAAAGTTTCAAGAAGGTTGCCGCCCGGCAACTCAAACGGCTCGATCTGCGCGCCCGCAGTTTCCAGGCGTTTCATTTGCTTGTCCACCAGGCCGGCGATCTCCGGGGCCAGCGTGCCGGCCGGAGGGGTGGTCCAGTAGCCGATGCGCAGGTCTTTCAGTGCGGGCGGGCCGAACGCCAGCTCAGGCAGGGCGCCTTCGCCCTGAAACCAGTCGCGCCGGTCCCGCCCGGACATGGCTGAGAGCATTGCAAAGGCATCGGCCGCGCTGCGGCCCATGGGGCCGATATGGGCAACTGTGCCGAAGGCGCTTGCCGGATAGGCGGGCACCCGGCCAAAGGTCGGTTTCAGGCCGGTAATGCCGCAAAAGGCGGCTGGCACCCGGATCGAGCCGCCGCCATCCGTGCCCAGATGAAAGACACCGGCGCCAAGGGCGGCGGCCACCGCGGCCCCGCCGGACGAGCCGCCAGAGGTCATGGCCGGATTGTGCGGGTTGCGGGTGATCCCGAAGGCTCTGCTGTCGGTCAGCGCCTTCCAGCCGAATTCCGGTGTCGTGGTCTGGCCCAGAAAAACCGCGCCCGCAGCCCGCAGCAGCCGGACGCTCGGGGCATCGTCTTCCAGCGGGGTCTCTCGGGTTAACGTGCTGCCATAGCGCACCGTCCATCCGCGCACCCAGACAATGTCCTTAAGGGTCGTCGGGACCCCATCAACCGGCGACAGGGGGGCTCCGGCTGCCCAGCGGGCCTCGGAGGCTTTGGCTGCTTTCAGCGCGCCGTCATGATCAAGAAAGGTGAAGGCGTTCAAGGCCGGGTTGATGGCCTCCGCCCGGGCAAGACAGGCCCGGGTCACTTCGACGGGGGAGAGGGTGCGGTTTCGAAAAGCTTCGGCAAGATCTTGCGCGCTCATGCGGCACAGGGCGTCCGCATCATCAAGGGTCATACGATCAGAGGTCATTGGCAATCGCCCTAGGGGAAGGAGGGATACAGATGGTAGCCAATTTTACCGCTGCGAAAACCCCTAAATCTGTCAAATAGCCGCCGGGACCGACCAAACCGCTGCTCAGGCTGGTCTGACTTGTCAGGCCGGGTCTCGGGACAGGGGCAAGCGCACCCGGATCAAGGACGGCCGGGCGGGATCAGGGCAGACCGAAGCGCTGCCCCCATGGGCTTCGGCGATCTTGCGCACAAGCGGCAGACCAAGGCCATAGCCGTCGGATTTGTGGGTCTCCGGGGAGCGGTAGAAGGGCTGAAAGACATTTTCCCGTTCGCTTGCAGCAATGCCCTCGCCGCTGTCGCTGACCTCAATCTCGATATGATCTGCGGTCTGGCCCAGATGAATGGAGACCGGGGCCTTGCCGTGTTTGAAGGCGTTTTCCAGAAGGTTTCCGATCATGCGGTGCAGCAGGCGCGGGTCACCGGTGAAGTCCGGGGCGCTGCCCGAGAGGCTGCAGCCGTCGAACCGGGCGCATTCTTCGGCGGCCAGTGCCAGCAGATCGACGGTCTCGGTGCGCTCCATGGGCGTCGCTGCATCCAGCCGGCTCATGACCAGGATTTCCTCAATCAGGGCATTCAGCTCCGCAATGTCCTGTTTCAAGGCGGCCCGGCGGGCGTCGGATTGTTCGGCCTGCTCCATTTCCAGCCCCAGCTTTATGCGGGCCAGCGGCGTGCGCAGCTCGTGGGACGCATTGGCCAGCAGCAGCCGGTGGGCGGTGACCAGATTTTCGATCCTGTCGGCCGAGGCATTGAAGGTGCGCGCAAGCTGGGCGACTTCATCCTGGCCTTCCACCTCTACCCGGGCCTTCAGGTCCCCGGCGCCGATGCGTTCCACCCCTTCGCTCAAGGTTTCCAGCCGCCGGGTGAGGCGCCGGGCAATCGGATAAACGCCGACACCGACACAGATCCCGACCAGCGCCAGCGGCACCAGCAGGTTGAGGATCGGAGAGACCGGTGGCTTTTCGAGTGGATCGGCCACCAGCCAGCGGCCATCGGGCAGGGACAGCGCCAGCACCGGGCCGCCCGCTCCGGGAAACCAGCCTGTCTGGCCCGTGCGGTTGTCCGGCGGCATATGCGGGTCGCCATGGACCGCAATCCGTTGGCCGGTTTCGTCGAAAAGCGCCATTGCAATATTCAGTTCACTGCCGAGGGCTACCACCGTCTCGCGCTGCTGTGCCTCAGGGGCTGAGGCCGGGGGCAGGGTGAGGGCGACAAAGCGGCTGACCGTGTCCAGAATGGTCCGGTCCTGCCGCTCCCGGCCGACATATTCCCACAAGAACCCGGAAAGGATCACCACCAGAACCAGGCTGGCGACCAGGGTTGCGTAGATCTGCAGATACAGCCGGCGGGCCACGGTGGAGGCAAAGAGCCGGTGTCTGGAGCCGCTCATGGTCTACTCCTGCGAACGGGCAAAGACATAGCCCGCCCCGCGCACGGTGATCAGCCGGCGCGGCTTGTTGGGATCATCCTCGATCTCGGCGCGTATGCGCGAGACATGCACGTCGATTGATCGGTCGAAAGCGGCCAGTTCCTCGCCTTTCAGGGCGGTCATGATCGTGTCGCGGGACAGTACCCGCCCGGCCCGGCTGGCCATCACTTCCAGCAGCTGGAACTGATGGGCGGTCAGATTGCACACCTTTCCGTCCACCCGTGCCTCCATGGCCGAAACGTCAATTTCCAGCCGTCCGAAGCGCAGGACGGGACTGCCGTTCTGGCTGGGCCCGCGCCGCAGCACTGCTTTCAGGCGCGCAAGCAGTTCACGGGGCTCAAAGGGTTTGGGCAGATAGTCGTCAGCGCCCAGTTCCAGGCCGATGATCCGGTCCATGGGCTCGCCCTTGGCGGTCAGCATCAGGATCGGGGTCCGGTCATCGGCGCGCAAGGTCCGGCAAACCTCCAGCCCGTCCATATCTGGCAGCATCAGGTCCAGCAAGATAGCGTCAAAGGACTGGCGCTTCTGCAAGGCAAGGCCTTCCGCACCACTGGCGGCAATCGTCACGGCAAAGCCGGAGGTGCCCAGATAATCCTGCACCATGGCGGCAAGCCGGACGTCGTCCTCAATCAGAAGAATGTGCTGGGTCATGGTCTTTGATACGTGAACAGAGCCCCCCGGCCGGGGCCGGAGGGCTTTTCTTATGGCGGTTTCCGGGCTTCAGATCAACGGATCTTCCGCCGGGCGCCGGGTGAGGGTCAGCGGCGGGGCATCATCCCGGGGCCTTTGGCGTGAAAGGCCATCAGGCGGGCATCCAGCTGCTTGCGCTGTTCCGGCGTAAGGATCTTGGCGACCGCGACAAGGGCCTTGGTCACCTTTTTGCTGATGTCATCGGCCAGCGCCATTTTTTCCGCCCGCAGGGCCTCAATGGCAAATCCGTCCACCTCATCAGCCAGCAGCAGGGCCTTCAGATCCTTGCCGACCGTGTCAAACTGGCCACGGGTGTCTTTCAGCTCCAGGGCAAGCGGGGTGACGATTGCCAGGATCTGCTTCACCTGTTCAGGCGTCGCGTCGATTTCGATGGCCGCATGACGGACCATCCGGCTCAGCTCGGCGGCAAGATCGGCATCGCTCAGCATGAACAGCATGCCTGGATCACGCGGTCCGCCCGGTCCGGCATGTCCACCGGGGCCTCCAGGAGCTCCAGGGGCGCCGGGTCCACCATGGTCTCCCGGGCCACCGGGGCGCCAGCCAGCCTTGATAAGGCCCGGCAGCACGGTGGTGGCGGCATCAGCCGACATCTGCGACGTCAGATCCTTCAAGCCGGAGGTTTGCGGTGCGCTGCTGGCGCCCATGGCAGAGGTGGCCAGAATACCGGCACTGAGCAGGCCGGCCGCAATCACGCGGCTTGTCCGGACGGTGGGGGTCTTGAAACGGGAATTCTCAAGTTTGTTCAGCATGGGGGGACTCCTGTCTTGAACAAGATGCGAGGCGGGCAGCACCGATGCGCGGCAGATGGCCGGGTTCTCTTTGGCGGGATAGGGCTCAAGAGATCCGGCCGGCAGGGAGCCGCACGGCAGCGCCCGGAGAGCTGACGGTGGAAGGCCGGAAGAGTGGCGCCGCCAGGAAACACCAGGGTGGGGGCGGTCGGTGTTTCCTGGCGGCTCTTCGGGGCACAGTCAGCGCTCCGTTGCCGCAAACAGAAATAGGCCGGGCCAGTTTCTGGTGTTCGTCCGCTCTGTAAAGAAATGTAAAGCTCACCCGGGTTTGGGTCTGAGACCGCGCCTGAGGTGGAATCTGGTGCGGGGTCTTGCGCTGGCCTGGGTCTTGGGGCGCAAAGGGCGGCGATCTATCGGTCACCTAAGCCAATCTTAATCTGTCCCTGTCACAATTGCCCTGTTCCAATCATGTCTTGGGTGCTGGAGTGATGCAAAACGTGCCGGGGGCGGCAGATACCAAACACGCAGACCGCGCCGGTGGGGGCGCCGTGCACCGCGGAGGAGCTGCGGCCCCGGCCTTTGCGTTTCCGGGTGCGGCGTCCGGTCAGGCCCATTTCCAGCTGGCTGTTGTCTGCGTCGCAGTCTTTTGCCTGGCAGCCATTGGCATCCTTTGCGTGCCGCTGGTACTGCCGGTCGGGCCGCTCTATTGGGACACGTTTATCTATTATGACGCGATCGGGCGGATCGAGACCGGCCAGTTGCCCGGGATTGATTTTCTCGCCCCTGCCGGGCCCCTGGAATATTTTCTGGCCTGGCTGGGCTACCGGGTGTTTCCGTCCGCGCATCCGGTCCTGCTGACCCAGTTTCAATGGCTGCCGCTGACGGCTCCGCTGTTGATCGTGATCCTGCGGGATGCGCGCCGCCATGGGCCGGTGGCCGTCTGGGGACTGGTGATCCCCTGGCTGGTCATGAGCGCGCTTCCCTTCAATCCCGGCGGGCCGCACAGTCCGGGGGTGGATGGCTATGGCATCTACAACCGCAATGCGGCGCATCTGATGTTTCTGGCTTCGGCCGCCATCCTGTTTCTGCAGCGCGCCTGGGTGCAGGTGGCGGTGTTCAGCCTGGTTCTGCTGGCCCTTGCCTTTTGCAAGATTACGGCCTTCGTGGCCGTGGGGCCGCTGTTTCTTCTGGGGTTTGCAGCCGGGCGCCTGTCCTGGCGCACAGCGCTGGCCACCACCGTGATCTGCCTGTGGACCACGCTTTGTGTGGAATGGGCCACCGGGCTGGTGAGCGCCTATCTTGGCGATCTTCAGACCCTGCTGTCGCTGAACAGCGAAGGTGAGGGCAAGCGGCTGTTGCGGGCGGTTGAAAACCGGTTCGACGTGGTGTTGGCAACACTCATCCTGTGCTCGCTGCCGCTGGCCCCGCTTGTCAGCCCCCCTAAAGAGGAGGCTGCGTGGATCCGGGCGCCCTTCGACCGGCCCTGGATCTGGATCTCGGTGTCGCTGTTCTGCGGCGTCCTGTTTGAGACGCAAAACACCGGCAGCCATCCCTATGCGGTCATGCTGCCTGCGCTTTTGCTGCTGGCGCTGCTGCCGTTGCGCCCTGAGGCGGGCTGGCGCTGGGCTGCGCTTGTGGCGGTGGCCTTCATTGTGGTGCCGATGACGGCCGACATGATCAGCCGGGCCGCCGGAACGCTTGTGCGGTTGCCAAGTTATGAACGGGTGGATGCGGCCAATCTGGGTGGGCTTGGCCGGGTCTCTGCCAAGCCCCGTTGGCTGGAGCGGGCCGCGCATATGCGCGCGGCCTATAGCGGCCATCCAGGCACTTTTGAGGAACTGGCGGCAGAGGGGGAGCTTCCGGCCCCCGCTCTCTTTGCCGATCCGGACTTCCAGACGCTCTATCTTCAGGAATTGAGCGCTGCCGTGGCTGCGCTTGTCCGGTTGGAGACCGTGGTCGGGCGTCATGCCAAGACGGTCTATCTGCTCGATTTCACCAGTCCTCTGGCCTTCCTCATGGGGCGTGAAGCACCGCGGCATGTCAGCATCGGCGCCGCGCCGGGGCGGACCGTGCCGCCCTTGACGCCCGAAACCGCAGCGGCCCTGGACGCGACCGAGCTGATTCTGGAGCCCAAATGCCCTGCTGAAGCCCAGCAGCTTGCTTTGGCTGAGCATTTCAAACCGGCGCTTACGGGCCGCTCGCGCTATCGTCTGACCCCGTGCTACGATGTGTTGTTGCAGCAGGACAGCGCCTGGGCCCGGTATTTCGACGGGCTGGCGCCGCAGGAGGGCCCGGCGTCTGATAGCAGGACGCCCGCAAAGCCCTGAAAGGCTGCTCCAGCCTTCTTGCGGATCACCATGTCCGCCTGAAAGGCCCGGGTGAAAGAACCTGCACTGGTCTGTTCCGGAAAAATCACAGGACATGCAAATTCAGTTCAATCGGACTTGCCTGCTGCGCTTCCCCTCAGGGATTTCAGCGCAAAAGACATAATGGCTTGAATCTGAAGGAACGCGACACGCACACAGCGGACAGGCACAGCCCGTATGTCCGTGAACTGGCCCTCGTCTTTTCCTGCAAATGCCCGACTGTCATATCAGCGTAATGACACGTCAGTATTTGTCCACCTGCACACGTGTGCAAAAAGACGATACGGCGCTAGTTTTTCCCCTCCCGGAAACGGCGCATGACCAAGACAGGTGAGACTGATGACCACTCTTGTTTCCAAATTGCGCCAGTCCGCTGCGGCGGCCGTTCTGGCGCTCACGGCAGCAGCGGCTGCCGGTGAAGTCCAGGCGAAGGATCTGACCATCACCGTGTGGGCCGGCGGTTCCAATGACAGTGATGTCTACCGTCTGGACGCCATTTCCATGGCGGCCGATCTGCTGGAGCGTGAATACAATATTGCCGGCAAGGACCTTCACATCACGGTCGAAAAGAAACGCGACTTTGCCGATTGGGCGGCCTTCAAACAGGCTGTCACCCTGGCGGCGGAAGCCGGTGACGCGCCGAACATCGTTGTGACCAGCCACCTGGACATTGCCCCCTGGAGCCAGGCCGGCCTGATTGTTCCGGTCGAAGACTATGTCGACATGGATGCCTGGCCGATCAATGATATCTACGACAACCTGATCGAGATCACGTCTTACAATGACGTTGTCTATGGCCTGCCGCAAGATTCCGAAAGCCGCCCGTTCTTCTTCTGGAAAGACACGATGCGCAAGATCGGTTACACCGACGCGGAAATCGACGCGCTGCCGGGCCGGGTCGAATCCGGCGATTACACGCTCCAGAACGTTCTGGAAGATGCCAAGAAAGCCGTCGACATGGAAATTGTCGAAAAGGGCTACGGCTTTTATCCACGCGTGTCCAACGGTCCGGACTACGCCCAGTTCTACCAGTCCTTCGGCGGAGAATTGCAGGACAAGGAAACCGGCAAGCTGCTTCTGGACAAGAAGGCGATGACCGAATTCTACCAGTTCTTCGTGGACGCGGTAGAAGCTGGGGTCACCCGCAAAAACCATCTGGGCACGGAATGGGACCAGTGGTATGCGGAAGTGGCGTCCGGCAAGGCGGCCCTGTGGCATGGCGGCACCTGGCACTATGCCCGCTACACCGGCAAGGAAGGCCTGAAGGACTTCTTCGGCAACATCCAGTTCACCCTGATCCCGGCGGGCAAAAAAGGCGAAGGCCGTGCCAACACGATCACCCATCCGCTTGCCTATCTGCTGACGAAACAGGACGACGAAGAAGCAGTCGAGATCGCTGCCCAGCTGATCAAGATCGCTTCGGAACCGCGCATCAACACCCTGCATGCGATCAAATCCGCGCATCTGGGCATTGCCCATCAGCAGTCCAATATCGAACTTTATGCGAATGACCGATGGGCGGCTGAAGCCACCGAGCGCCTGCTGGTTCATGCCAACGCCCAGCCGAATCACACCGGGTACGGCCAGTTCTCCCAGATCATGTTCAAGGGTCTGGAAACAGCCTGGACCGGCACCAAAACCCCTGAAGAAGCTGTGGCCGAAGTTGAAGCGGAAATGAAAGCCACCCTCGGCGATGAGCTGATTGTCCGCTAAGCGCTGATCCGCTGCGCCGGCTTTTGAACCGGTCTGGCGCAGCGGCCTCAAGGCCTGGCCGTGAAGGTTCCTCAGCGACGGGGAGCGGACACTAAGCCGGGCTTTGGGCTGCACTCCGGGTGGCGGTTTTCTCCCTTTCCCGCCGCCCGGGCCTTTTTCCTGGGCCTCTTAGGTTATTTCCGGAGTTGTTTGATGCGGCGCACATATTTGCTGGGCCTCGGCTTTCTGACGCCTGCCTTTCTGATCATCCTGTTCCTGTTTCTGGCTCCTGTCCTGCTGACCGTGTTGTTTGCCTTCACCAACATGAGCACCGCAACGGGCATCATGGGCGGGGCCTATGAGATCAACGCAGCCTCCTTACGCCGCCTGACCGATGCGGGCGCGCACAAAGCCTTTGTCGAGGCGCTCGGCACACAATCCTACACGGTCGATAGCACCGGGATCTCCGAGGTCGCCGCTGTCTATGGCGAAGACTTTGCCAGCGAGATCGGCGCGCGGCTGCAGGGAGAGCACTTTCAAAGCCGCCGGGACCTGGAACGGGCCCTGCGCAAGCTGAAAACCCGGCCGCGCTCGACACGGGATCTCAAGAAAGCCGCTGATCTTTTCAAACGCTCCGTGATCAACACCCGTTATGAGACCGCTGACGGGCTGTTGTCTGCCGCCCGGCAGAATGGCGTGCAGATGACGGCGGAGGAGGCACAGCTGCTCACCCGCACTGTCTATACCGGCTGGACCTGGACTTCCGGCAATTTCAAGCTGATGGCACAGATCCCCTATATCTGGCGGGTGGCGGGCAACACGCTGCTTTACGTGGTGCTGACCCTGGCGGTCGCGGTCGGCCTGGGGCTGTTTCTGGCCATCACCACCTTCTACCTGCCCTCAGCCTCTGCCACCACGTTCCGGGCGATCTGGTTCCTGCCGCGCATTCTGCCCAATGTCATCTTTGTTCTGATGTGGAAATGGCTGGCCTGGGACACCGGGTTCCTGTCGTCGTTCCTGGCGAATTTCGGGGTGCCGCCGCGCAACTGGATGCTGGATACGGGGGTGAATGCCTGGGTGTTCATCGTCTTGATCAACGGGTTTGTCGGCGCCTCGCTGGGCATGATCCTGTTCGGCAGCGCCATCAAGGCCATCCCGCAGTCCATGCTCCATGCCAGCGAAGTGGACGGCGCCTCGCGCTGGCAGCAGGTGCGTTATATCATCCTGCCGCAACTGCGCTGGCCGGTCATGTTCATCTGCGCCTACACCACGCTCTCGCTTCTGACCAGTTTCGAATACATCCTCCTGGCCACCGATGGCGGGCCGGGCGGGGCAACGGAAGTCTGGGCGCTGATGGCGTTCCACACCGCACTCGACAACTATGCAGGCAATCTCCAATACGGGCTCGGCTCGGCCATGGCCCTCGTGCTGGTGGCTGTCGGGGTGCTGGCATCGCTAGCCTATCTGCGGGTGTTCAATTTCAACGATCTCGTGGCCAAACCACGGATCGAACAGTGAGGGAGAGCGCCATGTCGTCTGTAAATTTCCGCTCCTGGCCCCTGTTTCTGCTGCTGGCCGTGCTGTCGATGCCGCTGGTGACCATGTATGTCTATCTCTTCGTCGACACGGTGACCGACAGCACGGCCGGGTCGCTCATTCCGGACCGGTTCACGCTCCGGCACTGGCGCTTCCTGTGGGAAGAGCCGGAGACAGGCCGCGTCAGCATCTGGGCGGTTACGCTCAACACGTTCATCTTTGCCACCAGCACCATGGTGGTGAATGTGACCGCCTCGGTGACCTGCGGCTATGCCCTGTCGCGGCTGAACCTGCCGTTCAAGCGGTTCTTTCTCGGCAGCATCCTGACCCTGCATGCCTTCCCGACCATCACCCTGATCATCTCGATCTTTCTGATCTTGCAGATGATCGGCCTCTACAACACGCTGATCGGGGTCATTCTGGTCAAGACCGCCCTGGAACTGCCGCTCGGCATCTGGATCATGAAAGGGTTCTTTGACACGGTGCCCTGGGAGATCGAGATGGCCGGCCTTCAGGATGGGGCGAGCCGGTTCACCGTTTTCTGGAAACTGGTTCTGCCCCAGGTTCAGCCCGGGATTGCCGCGCTCGGCGTGTTCATCTTCCTGTCCGCGTGGAGTGAGTTCATCATTCCGCAGGTGCTGGCCCCCAGCGGCAGCGCACAGGTGCTGTCCACCTATCTCTCCAACCTGATCTTTGATGACGTGAAGCCGGACTTCAACATGTTCAAGTCCGTGGGTGTGTTCTACGCCCTGCCGGTCATCGTCATCTATCTGATCTTCAACAAGCAACTCATGAACATCTATGGCGGAGGCACGAAGGGCTGATGCGGATCTCAATCGAAAACTTCACCAAGACCTTTGGTGAGACGACCGTGATCGAGAACATGTCCCTGGACATTGCCAGCGGTGAAATGCTGGCGCTTCTCGGCCCGTCCGGCTGCGGCAAGTCGACAACCCTGTTTGCGGTCTGCGGCATTCACCGCATGGATGGCGGACGTCTTCTGTTCGGCGGGGAGGATGTCACGGCGGTGTCCTCGCAGAACCGCAATGTCGGGGTCGTGTTCCAGAATTACGCGCTGTACCCGCACATGAATGTCTATCAGAACATCGCCTTCCCCTTGAAAGTGCGCAAGGAGAGCAAGGCAGAGATCGACCGAAAGGTGCAGGAGATTGCCGGTCTGGTCCATATCGGCGAGCTTCTGGAGCGCCGTCCGGTGCAGCTGTCGGGCGGCCAGCAGCAGCGGGTTGCCCTGGCACGGGCGCTGGTGCGCAAGCCCGACATTCTGCTTCTGGACGAGCCGCTGGCCAATCTGGATGCAAAACTGCGGCTGGAAATGCGCTCCGAAATCCGGCGCATTCAGCAGCAGACCGGTATCACTGCCATTCTGGTAACCCATGATCAGGTGGAAGCCATGTCCATGTGCGACCGGATCGCGATCATGGACAAGGGGCAGATCGTTCAATTGTCGGCCCCAAAAGAGATGTATGAAGACCCCAAGTCGGATTTTGTCGCCGGGTTCCTGGGCAATCCTCCCATTGCATTTCTGGAGGGCCTGGCCGGGGAGGGGGGCTTCCGGCTCGCCAAGTCCGACATCACTCTGCCCGTTCCCTCCGGCATTGCCGTTCCAGCGGCCGGTGCGGCCATGCGCCTTGGCATCCGGCCGGAATTTTTCCAGCCCGGCCATGCGCTGAAAGTTCCCGGCCGGATCAGTTTTGTCGAGACACAGGGCCGTGAGGAGCTTTACGACGTCACGCTGGAAAATGGCTCTGTACTGCGCTCCATCCAGCCGCAGGGTGGCGGGTTCCAGCTTGGGCAGGAGGTCAGCTGGGGCATCTCCCTGGACCGCATCCTCGCCTTCGGCCCGGATGGCAACCGGTTGTGACGGTGCGCTGATGGCTGCTTTCCTGCCGGACAAGAACTGGGTGCGCGCGCATACGGGCCTCCCCTTGGCCATCGCTCATCGCGGGGCCAGCGCCTATGCGTTCGATAACACCTTGCGGGCATTTCAAGTTGCCCATGAGCTGGGCGCTGACATGTGGGAGGTGGATATCCGCCTGACCCGCGACGGTGTGCCAGTGGCTTTTCACGATGCGAATCTGAACATGGGCGCTGGGAACATTCACCCGCTTTCAGAGATCTCTTCACAAGAACTGTTTGCCGTCACCGCAGCCGCAGGCCGTCCGGCACCCGCCTTTGAAGAGGTGGCGCGGCTGGCCGCAGCACTTGGAACCGGCATCTATCTGGATGCCAAGGAGGGGGACGCGGCAGCGCTTGCAATCGAGATCCTGAAGGCACAGCGGATCGGCAAAGTGATTGCCGGTGCCAACACGCCGGAGGATTGCAAAAGCCTCAAGGCGGCTGGGTGCCCCTATCCGGTATCCCTGCTGGCGGGATGCGGCCAGGATCCGTTTCCACTGGCGCAGGCCTGCGGAGCCGAGATTGTTCACCCGTGCTGGGAAAAGGCCTCAGCGCGCCCGGACCGCCTGCTGGACGCGGCTTTTTTCCGCCAAGCTGAGGTCTTGGGCCTGCCGGTGGTGACCTGGCATGAGGAACGGGCAGAGGTGCTGAGCGAACTGGTGCGGATGCCTTTGCTTGGCATTTGCTCTGACCAGCCGGAAATGATTGCTCGATACCGGTATGAGGACGCAGCCCTGCCGGAGATGGTCTGCCATCGCGGCGCCTGCCGGATCGCACCGGAAAACACGCTGGCCAGCGCACGGGCCGCCTGGGACGCGGGCTTTGCCTATGTGGAAATCGACGTGCGCGAGACCGCTGACGGGCATCTGGTGGTTCATCATGATGCGCAGCTGGAGCGCACGACCTCAGGTGGGGGGGCGCTTGGCAAGCAGACGCTGGCCGCCCTCAAACATCTGGACGCCGGACACAGCTTTGACGCGTTTTTTGCCGGCGAAGGCCTGCCTGAGCTGGGTGAGGTTCTCGCCCTGGCCGTTGAAAAAAGCGGCAAGCTTTATGTGGAGCTGAAACAGGCGGACCCGGTCAGGACGGCACACACAGTGCTGAACCGGCTGCCAAGCGACAGTGTTTTCTTCTGGTCGTTCGATCAAACTCTTTTACGGGACATCCGGGCGGCCATTCCAGAGGCGCGGCTGATGGTCCGGCCTGAGGACTATGGCTCTTTGGAGGCCTGCCTGATGGCGTTTGACGCAGATATTGTGGAATTCAATGCATCGAACGCGGGGGAGGAGGCTATTGCGGCTGTGCGGGCGGCGGGCCGTCAGGTTATGATCGCCTATATGGGGGACGCGCCAGACGTGATTTTGAAACTTGCCGGGCTGCAGCCGGATCTATTCAACGTGAATGCGCCGTTTCTTGTCCGCAGGCTGAGCGCGCAAGCGTCAGAACGGCCGTCCAGCCATGCCTGATCAAGGACCGTCGAAAAAGCAGGTCAATTCCTTTGATGTCGCCCGGCTTGCGGGGGTCTCCCGCTCCGCCGTGTCGCGCACCTTTACCGATGGCGCCAGCGTGTCGGCGGAAACCCGGGAGAAGGTGATAAAGGCCGCCCGGCAACTGGGCTACCGGGTGAACGTGCTGGCCCGCTCCCTGCACAAGCAGAAATCGGATCTTGTCGGTCTTGTGGCTGCTGATCTCGACAATCCGTTCCGGGCCGAGCAGGTGGACCTTCTCTCCCACGGGCTTCTGGAGCTTGGGTTCCGGCCCATTCTGCTAAGGGGCGATCCGGAGGCCGATGTGGCTGATCTGATCGGCTCGCTGCTGCAATACAGCGTCGCGGGGGTGATCGTCACCTCAGACACACCACCGGAGGAGATATGCCGGGAATGCCTTGAAAACGGGGTGCCTCTGGTGGTGGTCAACAAGCGCGACCCGGGCGCGCCGGTTGACCGGGTGGTCACTGACTTTGAGGCCGGTGGGCGCCTCGCGTTTGAGCATCTTGTCTCTCGGGGCTGCCGCAAACTGGCGGTCGTGACCCCGGAGCGTTCGTCCTATTCCATCAAGGGCCGGGCGCGGGCATTTGAACGGGCGGCCCTGGATGAAGGCATTCCTGTCCGCTACATCGCCCGAGGCACCCAGTCCTATGACGGCGGGCTGGAGGCAGCCGCTTTTGTCGGCGCACTGAAAGATGAGATCGACGGGCTTTTCTGCACCGCCGACTATCTGGGCCTAGGGGTCCTGGACGGCCTGCGCTACGAGTTCGGCATCAAGGTTCCTGACGACATGCAGGTCATGGGCTATGACGATATCGTGCAGGCTTCCTGGAAATCCTATGACCTGACCACGATCCTGCAAAGCCGCCAAGATCTGTGCGACATCACCCTGGCCCTTCTGATGCACCGCCTGCAAAATCCGGATCTGCCGCAACAGGTGGAAACCTGCGATGTATCCCTGATCCAGCGTGGCACGACCCGGGCAGCGCCAGAGCCGGTGTGACGCCAGCCGGAACGCGATGGGCTCGGGCCAGAGGCCTTCGCAAGCTACCGCTTCGGGGCGATCAGATGGCGAACTTTTTGGGGGCCCTCCCCGGTGTGGAAAGTGTGCAGGTTGCCCTGCAAATCCGCATCTGTCCGGGTGACCCGGTCATGCTGGCGCAAATGGTCGAGCCAGCTGGAGACGATGAAACATTCCGTCCAGAGGTCTTCTTCTTCGCCGTCTTGAAAGATGTGCCAGTCCACGGCGCCGTCCCGCCGCCTCTGTCCGGAAAAGGCCCTGAGTGCAGCCAGAAAACTCCTGGTGTCTTCGGGCTTGACCCGGTACTCGATCAGGATCATGACCGGTCCCCGGTCCGGTTCCAGTTCCCCGCTGATCTGGGGGGCTGGCCAATGGGCGGACGGGGCAAGGTCAAGGGTGCCCACGGAGGTTAAGGGAACTTGCCGCACCAGGGCAAGGAAACCGAGAAGCAGGGCGGCGGCGGCAATCAGAGCGGTGGGGATGGAGGCGAAAGACGCAACTTGCCCCCAGATCACACTTCCCAGGCTCATGGAGCCGAAAAAGACAGTCAGATAGATCGACAATCCCCGGGCGCGCACCCATTCGGGCAGCGAGGCCTGGGCCGAGACATTCAGGCTCGACAGCACCGCGATCCAGGAAAATCCGGCCAGCAGGGACACAGCGTAAGCGGCAAGCTCTGACGGAACCAGCGCGAAGACCAGAAGCGCCAGAGCGGTTCCCGATGTTCCGGCGGCCACCGTGTTGTTTGCCCCTAGCTGCTTTCGAAGCTTTGGCAGAAGCAGGGCGCCCAGAACCGCACCGGCCCCGACAAAGCCAAGCAGCAGTCCGTAAAGGCCGGGGCCGCCTTGAAGCAGGTTCTTGGCCATCAGTGGCAGCATCGCCCAATAGGCGCTGGCAAAGAGAAAAAAGGCAACGGCCCGCACAAGCGTTGCCTTCAGGGCAGGACTGTGAAGAGCGTAACGCAGCCCGGTCTGAATAGCGCTGAAAACAGGTTCCGGCGGCAGGTGCCGGGTGGTCTCCCGATCCTGTTTCCAGAAGATGAGCGCTGCCAGAATACCGATGAAACTGATCGCATTCAGCGCAAAGGGGGCAGCAAGCCCGACGGCGGTGATCAGCACTCCGGCCAGGGCCGGGCCGATGGCGCGGCTGATATTGATGCCCATGGAATTGAGGGCCACGGCTGCTGCAAGGTCCTTTTTCGGAACCAGGCTCGGCACGATCGCCTGCCATGCGGGCGCGGCAAAGGCTGCTCCGGTACCGAGCAGAAAGGTAAAGATCAAAAGCAGTTCGATGCTTTCCTGCCCGCTGGCCACAAGAATGGCGAACAGACCCGCCAGGACACCCATGAGAAGATTGACAATGAGCAGCAGTTTCCGCCGGTCAACACTGTCGGCCACCGCGCCCGCAAGGAGCGCAAACAGAAACACAGGCAGGGTTGTTGCCGCCTGAACCAGCGACACCATCACCGGGCTGGGAGACAGGGTTGTCATCAGCCAGCCCGCTCCGACATCATGCATCCAGGTGCCGACGTTGGAGACGACTGTGGCGGTCCAGAGCAGGGCAAAGGGAAGGGACTGGAACGGTGCCCAGGCGCCGCCACCCTGCGTCCCGGACTTTGAGGCCTTCGTATCCTGGGTGGGCTCGTCAGAGGGTGCCGTCGTCATGGGGTCTGGTCCTTTCAGGAAGCCGTTAATCAACGCGATCTGAAGTTCGTCTCATTTTCCAGCATGTTCAGAACGAATTTCAGTTTCATGAGGATGACTAGCAAGCCTATGTTTCTAATGTGATTTCCGGAACGGAAACACGCTACGGCGTGCGCTGCGCGAATGAGGCGGATTTCAATTCCACCACACTAGGCGTTTGTGATGTCTTGGGCCGGTCTGTCCTCCCGCCGGGGCGTTTTTGTTACGGCAAAGCTTTTGCCGTGAAGGCACTGGGCGGCGGCTTCCCGGCTGGTCATCCTGTCCTTGATCCAGGTAACGGCCGTCTCGCCCGCCAGCATGCCAAGAAGACCCAAAAGAGCGATCACCGGCGGGGCCGGGGAGCGGGTGCCAAGCAGCGCATAGAGAACGCCGACACCAAGGCCGATCCCCAGAGACACGAGATAGGGAGTTGCAGTCATGTTGTTCTCCTGAAAGGACCGGTTGTGTTCTAGCGGAAGCGACCCTGCTCGCCCGGTGCGCCGGGTGCGCCGAAAAACGGCAAGGGCGACCAGTCGGGCAACTCGGCAAGCGGTGCGGGGGCAAGTTCGGCAAAGCTGCCCTTGGCATGAACGATTGCGCCACCGGACAGGGTCAAATCGGATGAAATATCGGCAATCTCATGCTCTTGGACCGTGAAATAATCCCGGTCCAGCACCGCGAGATCAGCGAATTGGCCAGGGGTGATCTGGCCCTTGAGGCCTTCTTCCCGGCTGAACCAGGCGCCGTTGGCTGTCCAGTGCCGCAAGGCCTCTTCCCGGCTCAGCCTGTTCTCAGCGGCCCAGATGACATCGCCGCCCCGCCCCCTGCCGGAGACGGCCCAGTGGATTGCCAGCCAGGGATTATAGCACGACACACGGGTCGCATCGGTTCCGGCGGCAAGAGGAACCCCGGAGGCCATCATTTTGCGCACCGGCATCACCTGCCTGAGGGCTGCTTCGCCATAACGGTTCTTGTAGGCAGTCGCCTGAAAGGCGATGCGGTTCTGATACGAAATGCCCCCGCCGAGCCGGGCGACCCATTCCATTGTCTTTTCCGAAATCGTTTCGCCGTGGTCGAAAATCCAGTTGAGCGCGTCGAGCCCCTTGTCGCGGCCAACCTCCTCCAGAACCGTCAACAGGCGGTGTGCGCTTTCTTCATAGGTGCAGTGAAAACGGATCGGCCAGCGGTTCTCCAGGAGGAATTCCAGCACCGGTCTGAGGTCGCCTTCCATGCGTTTGGGCAGTTCGGGCCTTGGATAGGAGAAATCCTCAAAATCATAGGCGGAGGCCACGAGCATTTCCCCGGCGCCGACGCATTTCAGATAGGCGTTGCCCTGATCAGGTTTCACCATGTCGTGCCAGCGCTTGAAGTCATCAAGTTCCAGGGTTGGCCGTTGTGCGAAGAGCTGATAGCCGATGCGCACGGTCTGTTCGCCGCGCCGGTTCAATTCGGAAATCACGCCGTAATCATCCGGGTAGTTCAGAAAACCACCGGCACAATCCAGCGCTGAGGTCAGTCCGAGCGCGTTGAGGGCCCGGAAGTAGTGTTTTGTGGACAGGATCTGCTGCTCAAACTCAAGTTTCGGAGCCATGTCGAGCAAGGCGTAAAGCGGCTGTGCATTCGGGCGGGCCAGGGCAAGGCCTGTGGGCACGCCATTGCTGTCCCGTTCCAGGCGCCCGGAAACGAAAGGCTCATAATAGTGGCTGTCGATTCCAAGGGCCCGCAGGGCGGCCTTGTTCAGCCAGGCCCGGTCATAAAGATGCAGAACATAAACCGGAACGTCCGGTGCGGCCGCATTGATCTCTTCAAGGGTCGGCAGCCGTCTCTCCGCGAACTGGTCAGCGGACCAGCCGCCGACGACCCGGATCCACTGGCCCGCCGGTGTGCGCTGAGCCTGGGCCCTCAGCATGGCCAGACCATCTGCAAGCGAGGGGACACTGTCCCAACGCAGCTCCATGGCGAAATTGTTTCCCTGCCGGATGATATGCGTGTGGCTGTCGATCAGGCCCGGGATCACCCGCTTGCCCTGCAGGTCGATCATCCTGGTGCCGGGGCCCTGAAACCGCAGCAGGTCTGCGGCCGCGCCAACATCCAGGATCCTGCCGTCCCTGATGGCAATGGCATCCGCTTCCGGGCGGGCCGGGTCAAAGGTTGTGACCTTTCCGTTGGTCAGGATCATGTCTGCATGGGTCACGTCAGCGAAAGTCATGGGAAAGGCTCTCCGGAGTTGCGCCGAAAGGGGGGACCCGGTCCAGGTGACCGGGTCGTTTCAAGGGGTCAGCTGTTGCGGGTGTCGCCGAAGGTGATCACCGGGGACCAGTCGGGACTGACCGGAGGCACGTGGCGCAGGTCATGATGGGCCAGTTCTCCACGGGCAAAGACGACCTTGCCGTCCACCGCAGTCAGGGCGGAGGTAATGCGGGCGATTTCCGCGTCGGTGACGGCGAAATAGTCCCGGTCCAGAATGGCGAAATCCGCCAGCTGGCCTTCGGCGATCGCACCCTTGCGGCCTCTGTCGCCGGTGAACCAGGCCGATCCGGTTGTCCAAGTGCGCAAAGCCTCTTCACGGGTGAGCAGATTGGCATCGTCATACATGCGCATGCCGCCGCGTGAGAGCCCGGTGGCCATCCACTGGATCGAGTACCAGGGATTATAGGAGGTCACACGTGTGGCATCGGTGCCGCCGCCCATGGGCACGCCGAGATCCATGATGAAACGGAAATCCGGTGTTGTCTTGAGCTTCTCCGCTCCATAATTGCGCACGAAGTCTTCCGCCTGGAACTGAAGGCGGTTTTGCAGGGCGATGCCGCCGCCAAGCTCCGCAATGCGTTCCAGATTGCGCTTGGAAAACGTTTCGACATGGTCGACGAACCAGCCATCGACGAGCCCGGCGCCCTTGGCGACATCCTCGTAGACTTTCAAGAGCCGGTCGCCGGTCTCGTCATAGGTGATGTGCTGGCGGAAGGCCCAGCCCTTTTCGCCCAGAAGGGTCATGATCTTGTGCTGGATCTCTTCCGCATCCCGGTCAATCTCTGGACGGGGGTCACCGAAAATCTCATAATCATAGGACGCCCAGGTCAGGTTCTCGCCTGCTCCGACAAGTTTCAGCATGTCGTCGCCGGTTCCAGGCGTGAACGTGTCTGTCCATGCGGTGTAATCGTCGAGTTCGCGTCCCTTCACCTGTGGGAAGGTGTGATAGCCGATCCGGGTGGTCAGCAGGCCCTCGCGGTGCATGTGATTGATGACCTTGTAAGGGTCGGCCTCGGGAAACTCCATACCGCCACCGCCCGCGTCCGACACGGACGTGATGCCGAGCGAATTCAGTTCGTCCATATACTGCATGGAGGAGTTGATCTGGTCCCTGATCGACAGTTTTGGCGCCTGGCTAAGGGTCTTGTACATCAATAGGCCGGACGGAGCAGCCAGCAGGCGGCCGGTTGGCACGCCACCGGCGTCCTTCTCGATCAGGCCGCCCGGATAGGTTGGGTGGTCCGCCTTGTCATAGTTGAAATACGAGACCGCCCGGCTATTGAGCAGCGTCATCTTGTAGAGATAGTGGATCAGCACAGGGTGATTGGGGGCGACGCTGTCAAGTTCGGCCCGGGTCGGCAGACGCTTTTC
This sequence comes from Roseibium sp. AWQ4_254, assembly GCF_056161025.1. Lineage (NCBI taxonomy): Bacteria > Pseudomonadati > Pseudomonadota > Alphaproteobacteria > Hyphomicrobiales > Stappiaceae > Roseibium > Roseibium sp. AWQ4_254. The sequence goes on along the minus strand of NZ_JBSWYH010000004.1, from coordinate 72,201 downwards.
CTTGAACTGGAATTCGGAAAACCCTCCGGCCACACGGATGAACTGCCCTTCGGGGGTGCGGCCGGCCTGAAGGCGCAGAAGGTGCAGCGCCTCTTCAAGACTGTCGGCTGCATCCCAGCGGACTTCCAGATTGTAGTTTACCCCGCCCCGGATCGAATGGGCGTGGCTGTCGATCAGACCTGGAATGACCCGCTTGCCGTTCGCCCGGATGACCTGGGTAAAGGGACCGATCAGCGGGGTCACGTCCGCCTCGCTTCCAATGGCGATGAAACGGCCGCCGCGGGCGGCAAGTGCGCTGGCCTCCGGCCGGGCCGGATCCATGGTTGTGATGCGGCCGTTCAGAACCACCAGATCCGCATGGGCCGCAGAGGCCTGCGCCAGAGCCGGGGACACGGAACTTGAAGCCAGAAGCGCCGAGGCGCCCTGAAGAAACTGTCGGCGGTGAAGAGGCATGAGAGATCTCCTGCCGCACAAGGCGGCGGTGTGTGTTCAGCCGTTGCTGGAAAAGGAAAAGGCCCGGTCACCTGCGCGTTCGGATCAGGCGCAGGTGACGGTAAGCGGACAGGGCTTTAGGCGGCAGCACTTGTCTGCGCTGCCGGAACCGGGTCAAGCCGTTCGCCATGGGCAACCCGCTCGGGCGCCTTGTGAACCATGGTGTAGGCATAATCGACGCCCATGCCATAGGCGCCCGAATGCTCGCGGACAATGTCCATCACTGCGTCATAGGTCTCCTTGTGCGCCCAGTCACGCTGGAGCTCCAGAAGCACCTGCTGCCATGTGACGGGCACGACACCAGCCTGGATCATGCGCTGCATGGCCATGTCGTGGGCGCTTTGGGAAGTGCCGCCGGACGCGTCTTCGACCATGAAGATTTCGTATCCGCCTTCGCGCATGGCATCGAGCGAGAACATCAGATTGCAGACTTCGGTCCAAAGGCCGGACACGATCACCTTCTTGCGGCCGTTCTTGGCCAATGCATCGCGGACTTTCTGGTCGTCCCAGGAGTTCATTGAGGTGCGCTCCAGAAGCGGGGCCTCCGGGAAAACAGACAGCAGTTCCGGATAGGTGTGGCCGGAAAAGCCTTCGGTCTCCACGGTCGTGAGGGTGACTGGCAGGCCGAATACCTTGGCGGACTTGGCCAGAGCCACCGCATTGTTTTTCAACGCCTGCCGGTCGATGGACTGAACGCCGAAGGCCATTTGCGGCTGGTGGTCGATAAAGATCACTTGTGCGTTTTGCGGGGTCAGCAGCTCAAGTTTGGTCGACATAAATTCTCTCCATACTGTCTTTCAGGAACAGGTCTTGCGGTTCGGACAGGACAGGAGATGGGGACCGTTGAACTGGATTTATTTCATCATTCGTGCATATGTTTTATACGAACTTGCGGAGTGCTGAAACGCTGAGAAACGCAGCGTTAGAAGAGACGAAACAATGGGCCGACACGCCTTTCAAACTGAACCGGAACATTGCCTGGTCTACAGAAGGATCCGGAGCGACGACGCGGTTCCGCAAATCTTCGGGATCGAGCAGCGCTGGAATATGCCAGCGGTCCGGCACAGGGGCAGCCTGGGGGCTGGCACCCGCTTTGACGGTGTGAACCACTATATTCTGACCTATCACATCGGCGGGGCGAAGGCGCGCCGTCTTGACATGAATGCAGGTGCCGAGATTGCCAGCGAAGGCGCCCTGTCCCTGCAAAAGCCGAACAGTGCGGGTGTTTTTGCATCTGCCGGGGTGATCGACTATGCCCACTTCTATTTTACCCAGGGTCTCCTGTGCGAGATTTCGGAGGAATTGGGAGAGGATCAGCTTGCGGAGCCGGAGGATTTCTTCGCACTGTTTGATGCGGCCGCAGGCAGTGACGCCGCCGCCTATATTCAGCGTGCGGCCGACCGCAGAGATCCGCCAAGCTCAATCGAAATGGATAGCAGAGCCTATCTTCTCGGGCTCGGCATCTTGCGCGCCGTCCGCGCAAAATCGGGTCATGTCGCGCATCTGAGCCGGGTCAAACCAGGCTGTACGATGAAACCGGTTCTGGAGCTTATCGAAGACCGAATAAGTGCGCCCCTGAGACTGACGGACCTGGCCGAGACCCTTGACATGAGCCCGTTTCATTTCACCCGGGTGTTCAAGGCAGAACTAGGTCTTTCGCCATCTAAATATCTTGTGAAGCGGCGGGTCGAGCGCGCCCGTGACCTGATCCGTCAAACCTCCCTGGCACTTGCTGAAGTGGCCTTCCGCACAGGCTTTTCCAGCCAGGCCCATATGACCAGCCGCATGAAAGCGGAACTCGGTGTCACTCCAGGCGAAGTGCGCAAGGCGGATTAGAGCATCGTGCAGACTTATCGCACGATGCTCTCAGAACGGCCAGCCGCTCGTGTGGTGGAATGGAAATGCGCCTCATGTGTGCAGCCTGCGCCTTGGCGGATTTCAATCCCGAGAACCACACCAGAAACAGAGGCTTGCTAGTCGGCCGTTTGGCCGTTGAAGAGGATATGGACCTTCATCGCATTGCCCTTGTCGCTGGCAAAGTCGAAGGCTTCCACCGCCTGTTCCAGGGGAAAGGCGGGGCTGATGATCGGGGCAACGGAGAGGCTGCGCGTGTCGATGGCGTCAACGGCGGCTGCGAACTCCTCGTGGAAGCGGTGGGTGCCGCGCAGGTTGATTTCCTTGCTGACGATGAGGTTGAGCGGCACGGGAATGTCTCCGGCAACCCCCACGGCCACCATGGTGCCACGTGGCCGCAGGCACAAAAGCGCGTCACGGATGGCGGCCGGGGCGGCCGAACATTCAAACACCACGTCAAACTGGCCCTTATCCGCCTTGTCGCGTTCCAGTCCTTCCGGGTCCGTGCTGAGGTTCACGGTCTCGTCCGCCCCCATCTGGCGGGCAACTGCAAGGGGCTTGTCTTTCAGGTCGGTCGCAACAATCCGGCCCGCCTCCGCTTGCCTGGCCACAGCCACACACAGAGCGCCGATGGGACCAGCGCCGGTGACGAGCACACGCAGGCCCTTCAGGTTCGGGGCCTGATTCCGGGCGTGCAGGCAGACGGCAAGCGGTTCTGAACAGGCCGCCTCGCGCACTGAAACCTTGTTGTGAAACGCAAAGACCTGCGTTTCCGGCACCACCAGCCGTTCCCGGAAGAGGCCCTGCTCATGGGGCAGGCGGTAGGCAGAGCCCATGAAGCGCATGGACTGGCAATGCACCTCTTCCCCGCGTTGGCAGAAGCTGCAGGTGCCACAGGGCTGGCTGGGATTGACGGCGACCAGCGCGCCTTCCTGCACCCTGGTGACCCCGTCGCCAACGGCCACCACCCGTCCGGCGGCCTCATGGCCCATGGCGATTGGCTCGCGCACCCGGATCGGTCCGAAGCCGCCATCATGATAATAGTGCAAATCCGATCCGCAGATCCCGCCGGCCAGGATTTCGATCTTGACCTCGCCCGGGCCGGTACCCGGCTCGTCACGGGTTTCCAGGCGCAGGTCATGGGCGGCGTGCAGCACGCAGGCGCGAACAGTCATGTCAGGTCCTATTGAAAGAGGAGACCCGGCAACCAGGTGGCCAGTCCCGGAATGAAGGACACCAGCAGAAGGACAATCAGGTTGCTGAGAAGGAAGGGGAAAATGGCCCGCACCACCGGCGTCAGCGGCAGGCCGGCAATGCCGGAACAGACGAACAGGCAAACGCCGACCGGTGGGGTCGTCAGGCCGATCATCAGGTTCAAGACAGCAAAGGTGGCAAAATGCAGGGGCTCAATGCCAACCGCCTGGGCCAGTGACAGCAGCGGCACGAACAGGATGATCAGGGCGGCGATGGTTTCCATGAACATGCCGACAAAGAGCAGCAGCACATTGATGATCAGGATGACTAGAATACGGTTGTCTGTTATGGACAGAACCGCATCGGCAATCGCCTGGGGGATACGTTCGGAGACCAGAATCCAGCCGAACACGTTGGCCAGACCAACCAGGGTCAGGATGGAGGCGGCGGAAATGGCGCTGTCGACGATGATTTTCGGCACCTGTTTCAGCGGCAGCTCGCGATAGACAAAGGCGCCGACCACAAAGGCGTAGACACTGGCGACAACAGCGGTTTCCGTTGGCGTGGCAATGCCGCTGAGCAGGCCGTAAATGATCAGGCCGGTCATAGCCAGGGCCCAGAAAGCGCTGGTGAAGGCGCGCATGAGTTCGCCCGTTCCCCGCCAGGGCTCCCGGGGGAAATTGCGGCGGCGGGCAATCACATAGCAGGTGATCATCATGGCAAGGCCCATCAGAAGGCCCGGAATGGCCCCGGCCATGAACATCTGGCCGACGGAAATGCCGCTCAGCGCTCCGACAATGATCATGGGCACGCTGGGTGGGATGATGGGGCCAACCGTGGAGGAGGCCGCTGTGACGGCAGCGGAAAAGTCCGCCGGATACCCGGCCTTTTTCATGCCGGGGATCATCACGCCGCCAATGGAGGCCGCATCGGCCACTGCAGTTCCGGTGATGCCGCCAAACAGCATGGAGGCGCCGATATTGGTCAGGCCCAGCCCGCCGCGGATCCAGCCGACCAGCGCATTGGCAAAGCGGATGATGCGCTCCGTGATGCCGCCATTGTTCATCAGGTTCCCGGCCAGGATGAAGCCTGGAATGCTCAACAGCACGAAGACGTCAATTCCGGCATAGACTTTCTGGGGGATGACCACCAGTGGAATCCCGGACAGAAGAAGATAGCTGAGTGAGGACAGGCCAAGGGCAATTGCAACGGGAACGCCCAGAATAAGCGCGCCAATGAAGACGGCAAACAGTACCAAGACGTCCATGGTCAGCCCTTTGTATCGTCGGAGTGGGAAAGGCCGGAGCCCAGGGGGGCGGGGCTGAACGCCGCAAGCGCTGCCCGCAAGAGGGCAAAGACCAGAAGCAGGGCGAACAGCAGAAACACGCTGAAATGCACAAAGTCCATTTGAACGGCCATGGCCGGGGATTTCTGCAACTGGCCGATCGCGACAAATTTCCAGGCACCGGGGAGGAGCAGCGCGGCCAGTCCAGCGGTTGCCAGAGACGCGATGACTGTCAGGACGCGTGGCCAGGGGGCGGGCAGGCGGTCGCAGACAATGTCCACGTTCACCAGATCCCCCGTCATCAGGGCAAGGCCTGCCCCAAGCGCGGTCATGTAGATCAGGGCAAAGCGGGTCAGTTCTTCAGTCCAGACCGGGGAATTGCCGAAGGTGCGTCCCAGAACCTGGGTCAGAACCGCAGCGATCAGGATGAGGAAGGCGAGAAAGACACCTGCGCGGCACAGTCTGTCGAGACCATGGCTAAGTTTCTGGGCGGCATTCATGTGAGTGTCCGGAAAAAAGGCCTGCCACACGGACTGTGCCGGCGGCAGGCCAGGGGAGGATCTTATTTCTGGCTGTCGAAGAGTTGTTCCACGATGGGCTTGATCTCGTCATTCACATTGGCCAGAACCGCATCCTTGGCAGCTGCGGCATAGGCTGCACCGTCAACCTCCACGAATGTCATGCCCTTTCCTTCCAGATACGCCCGGTCTTCGGCCAGGCTGGCCTCCAGTAGACCGCGCTCATAGGCTTGGGCCCGCTTGGCGGCTTCCAGAACGCTGGCCTGATCGTCTTCGCTCAGCGACTGCCAGGTGGCTTCGGCAATCGTCAGATAGATCCAGGACCGCACATGCTGGGTCAGGTTCACATGGGACTGCACCTCGTTGAAATTCGCGGAGCGGATCAGCGCCAGCGGATTTTCCTGGGCATCAATGGTGCCGTTCTGCAGGCTGGTGAACACTTCCGAAAAGGCCATCGGGGTCGGGGCCGCGCCAAGCGACTTCCACACATCCACAAAGAGCGGCACATTCGGCACCCGCAGCTTCAGCCCTTCCAGCTGATCCGGCGCGGTGATCGCCCGGTTGGAAGTCAGGTTGCGGGGCCCGCGGGCAAAATAGGCAATCGGGCGGATCCGGGCCTTTTCGATGATCTGGGCTTCGATCTGGTCGCCGATCTCACCGCCGGCCACTTCGTCCATGTGTTCGGTGGAGGAATAGGCGTAAGGGACGGCGAGCAGGGCGGCCATCGGCGCCCAGTTCTGCAGGCTTTCCCCTGTGATTGTCATGTCGACGGTGCCAAGCTGCATGCCGTTGATCAGATCGATTTCCTTGCCGAGGGATTCGTTCGGATAGATCTCGACCGCGATGCGCCCATCGGTCAGGGCCGACAGCTCCTCACCGAATTTGACGGCGGCCTTGTGCCAGGCATTCTGTTCATTGGCCAGGTGGCCCAGCTTCAGGGTTGTCTCCTGCGCGGCTGCCGCGCCCATCGCAAAATGCGTGGCGAAACAGGCGGCCAGAAGTGTCTTCAATCCATATGCCATAGTTGTCACTCCCTAGGGTTTTGATGAGGCTTCCGCCGACAGATCCTCGCTGCGGTCGAAATACCCCCGGTTCTTCTGAATAATCTGCGGCAGAGTCTTGAGGATCTCGTTCAGGTGTCCGCGCATGGCCCCGGACGCCTTGTCCGGGTTTGCCGCTTCGATCTGGTCGATGATCGCGATGTGCTGCTCGATCAGCGTGTCAATCGGGAACAGCTCGAAGCTCAGGAACCGGACGCGGTCCATCTGGCTTTTCAGCCCTTCCACAAACTGAAACGCAACCTCCTTGCCCGCCGCCTCCGCAAGGGTGCGGTGGAAACGTTCATCCTCGTTGATGAACTCGGGAGGCGAGGCCTTGATCCTGATCTGGTTCTGCAATTGCTGGCGCAATTCGCGCACCAGGGCCGGATCCGGATCTACTGCAAGCAGCCGGACGATATCCGCCTCGACCGCTTCGCGCACGAATCGCGATTGCAGAACGGTCGGATAGTCGATCCGGGTGACCAGCGTGCTGCGCTGGGGCCGGATGAGTATCAGGCCTTCCTCCGCAAGTTTGATGAAGGCTTCGCGAACTGGTTGCCGGCTGATGCCGTAGCTCTTGGCGATCTCTGCCTCGGACAGCTTGCTGCCCGGTGGGAGGTTGTTCTTGACAATACGGTCGCGCAGCAAACGCCGCAGTTGCGGTGCGATTGCGGCCGTTTCATCAAGACCGGTTTCAGTTACGACATCGTTTTGCACGAGCTGTCCTCCCAGGATCGTTATCTGCGCAACTGCCATACTAGTCAACAAAAATTTGACAAGCGCTCTGCAACCCTTCAAAGACTGTTCGAAAGACCGGTGCAACAGGTAGACACCGGACGGCAGACTTGGAGGAACGTCAGGTGCATGAGACTTGGAGGTGGTTCGGCCCGTCGGACCTTGTGGGACTAAGCGATGTGGCCCAGGCCGGGGCAAAGGGCGTTGTGACAGCCCTGCACCACGTGGCCCCTGGTGACGTCTGGATGCCTGAGGAGATCGCGGCCCGTCAGGAGCTTATACGCGCCGGCTCCGGGCATTTGCTGACGCCTCTGACTTGGGATGTGGCGGAAAGCCTGCCTGTCTCGGAAGACATCAAGCGCCAGACCGGGGCCTGGAAGGACCACGTTGCGGCTTATAGGGCCAGCCTGTCCAATCTGGCGGCGGCCGGGATCAAGGTCATCTGCTACAATTTCATGCCGCTGCTCGACTGGACCCGCACCGATCTTGCCTATCAGGTGCCGACCGGGGCCACCTGCATGCGCTTCGATCTGATCGATTTTGCCATGTTCGATCTCTTCATCCTGAAGCGGTCCGGCGCGGAAGCAGACTTTCCCGAAGACGTGGTTGAGGCGGCCCGCAGGCGTTTCGCCGAGACGGATGACGCGTTCAAGAGGGCGCTGGTCGACAATATCATCTGCGGTCTGCCGGGCGGCAATGACCGGCTGACCCTGGACGATATCCGCCGGCACCTGGACGCCTATCAGCCCTTTGGCGAGGAAGCCTTACGCCGCCATCAGGCCGATTTTCTGGAACAGGTGGCCCCCCATGCGCAGTCTTTGGGCCTGCGCTTGTGCTGCCATCCGGATGATCCGCCCTACCGCCTGCTGGGGTTGCCGCGCATCATGTCGACAGAGGCGGACTACGCCCGTCTGGTGAAGGCCGTCGATCTTTCAGCCAATGGCATCACGCTCTGCTCCGGGTCTCTTGGCGCGCGGGCCGACAATGATCTGCCCGGCATGATGCGCCGGTTAGGCTCTCACGTGCATTTCCTGCATTTGCGCAATGTGGCGCGGGAGCATGATCAGCTCTTCGGTTCGTTCCATGAATCGGAACATCTGGACGGTGGCGTCGATATGGCTGCACTGATTGCAGCGGTGCTGGACGAGGAACAGGACCGCAAGGCGGCCGGGCGCGCGGACTGGTCCATTCCGTTCCGTCCGGATCATGGTCAAGACATTCTGGATGATCTGAAGCGCAAGGCGCAGCCGGGCTATCCGGCCATTGGCCGCCTGAAAGGGCTTGCGGAATTGCGCGGGGTGATCGCCGGACTGACCCATTCCAGACAGGTTGCCGGCGCTTGACCGGGGCATGGCCGCCGGGTCTTTTCCGGCCGGTGGGGCCTGTCTTTCTGTGCCGGACACAGCGTGAAAATAGGGCAGTCAGTTACCGCGATCAAATGGCTTGATAAACTTGAGAAAATAATTCAGGTTGCGCGCACACCAAAAGATTGTATCTATCTTGATCATCGACATCTGGAGCTGCGTATGTATCTGGCAATGAACCGGTTTTCCATATTGAAAGGCCATGAGGAAGAGTTTGAGGCAGTCTGGCGCGAGCGGGAGACCCGCCTTGCCGAAATGCCGGGCTTTCAGACCTTCCATCTGTTGAAGGGCCCGGTTGACGAGGAAACCGGCACCACCCTTTACGCCACCCACACCGTTTGGAGCGGTCAGGGTGATTTCGTCAACTGGACCAATTCTGAACAGTTTCACGATGCCCATAAGAATGCGGGCAATAACGGCCATATGTATGCCGGTCATCCCCGCTTTGAAGGGTTTCAATCCGTCCTGACGGCGTGAGGCAAATCCGGACCGGATTTGCAAAGGCAGCGCGTTACTGCGCTGCCTTTTTGGTCAGGGCTTTCAAGGCACCGGTCATTTTGGCAATGCTCGGATGGTCGGCCGCCAGCCCATGGACTGCCGCCAGATCCGCCGGATCATGATAGACGAGCACTGTGCCGTCCACCGTCTCGATGACCGCCACGCGGATCGGCAAATCAAGCCCTGCCTCGGGCGCATCGCGGATGACCGGTGTTCCTAGGTTCGGATTTCCGAACATGATCAGCTCATTGGCCGGGATCTCCATGCCGATGCTCTTGCCGCCGCCCGCATGGTCGACCCGGGCAAACACTTTGGCCCCGGCCGCCTCAACGGCGGCGACAAGATTGTCGGCGGTCTCGGACACCGAATGCGGACTGGATACCCGCACGGGGTCGGCCTGTGTGGCCGTAACGGCGGTGAGAGACAGGACGAGGGGGGCTGCCAAGGCAGTTAGCGGGACAAGACGCAACATAAGATCCTCCAGGCAATTAAGAAAGAAGGACCGCAGTCTCCTGTGCGGCAGCCAGCAATGCCAATCACAGTTTGCGGAGCGGCTGGATTTGGACAAAGTCCGGCAGATGGTGGTCACCCGATTGCTCCGGCAATGTTGCGACTGCCTTGCATCTAAATGCTAGTGCGGGATGCGTCTGCTGCGGTCCCTTCGTCTTGGTGAAGGCCGGGCCCATATCCTGCCTGCCGCGACGATCAGGCTTGCCCCGAGGGCCAGCAGGCAAAGCAGCACTTTGGTGACCGGCTCCATTGTTCCCTCGATCAACAAGGCGTGGGCCACGGTTCCGGCCACACAAACAAGCGCCAGCCCCAGATGCGCCCTGCGCCACAGGCGAGGGGACAGTTTTAGCTTCCGCCGGACTGCGGCCAGAAGCGCAGCGCCAAACACCGCCCACATGGCGACAACACCCCACGCGGAAAAAGGGGTTGGGGAGCGGAACAAAAGCGCGTCGAGCACGTCCGGCGGGCTGGTGATCCAAAGCCCGGCCACATGCAGGACAACCGCCACAATCAGCAGCATACCGCCCCAGCGGTGCAGCCGCCGCCCGCGTGTACCAGCCAGGCCTGGCAAGGCGCCGGTGGCCAGAAGCGGCTGCATAAAGAGCAGTGCGAGGGCGGCAATCCCGGCAAATCCTGCGGCGATATAGACCGGTTCGCGCCAGGCCAAGAGCGGACTGAGCCCGGCCGCCAGCGTTGGCATGGCCAAGGCCGCTGCAACCAGAACCCAGATGAGGACAGCTCGTATTGGCAGCACTTTGAAGGTCAGGCGGGCAGCAAGACAAAGTGGGCTTCCAGGCGCTTGTCCCTGGCGCTTGACATGACCGGCCTCAGGAACACGGTTTCAAAGTCGCCACTGTCATAGGCCAGATGTCCGTGAGGCTGGCCGAAGGCAGGCACGATCTGCGGCATCTCGAGACGGAACACCCCGTTTTCGTCGGTCAGAGTTGCCCCATGGCTGTGCGGATCCCGCTCGTGCCCTTCTGTTGTATGGGCCCAGATCTGGATGCGCTGGCCAGCCAGTGGCGCGCCGTCTCCAGCCCGGCGGACCGTGCCGGACATCCAGAAGCCCCCGCCTCCGATCCGGTCCACAAGCGGGGCACCGGGCCGGTAATTGTTGGAGCCGCCCCGCATGGAGCGGGTCGGGGCCAGGCCCTGTGCGCTTGCAGGTACAAGCAGCCCCGAAGAACCGGCTGCGAGAGCTGCCCCACAGGCCGCAAGAAGGGTTCGCCGGGTGAAAGGGGCACGCGTCATATCGCTGTCTCCTGTCCTGCAATCGGAGCCGGGTCAAGGAGCCGGGGGATCTTGAGGGCGGATCGCCCAGCTTTCAGATGCAGAGTATAGGGCACTTGGTGGCAATTCCGAGAGGGTGCTGCATGTGATTGACAAGACATGGCTCACGCTTGCGTGAGAAAAAGGGGAGAGGCATGAGAGGTGTCAGCCTGCATCCAGATGCGGCTTGGAGGTGTGCTTCGCTTCGTCGAAAAAATTGAAAAACAGATTGTAGAAAGAAATGTGAGAACTCGTTGCATGCCATTTTTTTGGAATAATGCACATCGATCTTGGTTTGTTTTGATTTTGTTGCAAGCTGATGCCATGTCCGTTGGGTGGAAATAGGTCTCCGGAGGCCGCACTTGGTGGGGCTTCGGACATTGCCGCACGTTTGCACCAAGATTCCCGTCATAAGTGCGATCCAGCGATGTCAGCGGGCAAAGCAGATCCGGTCAAATCGTGCAGACTTATCGCCCGATGTTCTAGCGTATGGCCGAGACCCGAGGAGCTGTCGAGGGGTCCGTAACGGTCATTGCTGAAGCCGCTCCGCATGGATCGGGTTGGGTTTCTTTAGGGCATGTTGCCCTTCGCAGCTGGAGTGCGGGATTTGGTTTCAAGGGTTGAAAAGCTTAAAAAGATGAATTTACGCAAGTGAAAATCGCTGATCCACCGAAAGGAATAGAAAAACCTATCAACTTTATGTTGTTGTAAACATTGTAAAAATTACTATATAAGTAGAAATGCGATTTTTTTATTTTTTGAATTAAATATTTTGTAATTGGAATCTGTTGTCATAGGGTCAAAATTAGCGATGAGGATCACGAAATATGTCTTTCGCGCGTTGGCCTTTGGCTTGGAAAATCTGCACCCCTGTTTTCGTCATTACTGTCTTCACAATCGCGTTGGCAGGCCTTTCTCTAAGCTCGCTCAAAAGTGCGATGTTGAAAGAACGTCTGGTGAAAATCGAAGACATTTCAAACACGGCAAAGATGATTGCCGTGAGCTATTATGAAATGGAACAGGCCGGTACGCTGACCCGCCAGGAAGCGCAAAGCCGCGCGGTCAAGGCCATTTCCGCCATGCGCTATGAGAATGGCGAAAACTATGTCTTCGTCTTCAACAACGAGTCCATCACCGTGTCCCACGCCAAGGCGAGCCTGATCGGGAAGGACCTGTCCGGTCTGAAGGATGCAAATGGTGTTCAGATCATTCCCGAGCTGGTTAAACTTGCCAAAGCCGGCGGCGGCAATCTGCAGTATTTGTGGCCACGCCCGGGAGACGACACTCCGATCCAAAAATGGGGCTATGCGACCGGCTTTGCACCTTGGCAATGGATGATCGGCACAGGCGTTTATATCGATGATCTTGAGGCAGCCTATTGGAGCCAGGCGGTCATGATCATTGCCCTGACCGTGATCGGGGCTCTTGTGGCCGGGTCGATCGCGTTTTTGGCAATCTCTAGCCTGGTTAAACCTCTCAAAGCCCTGACCTTGAATATGAGCCGTCTGGCGGATGGCGAGGCCGATATCCGGATTGACGATGCCGACCGGGGAGATGAGATCGGCCAGATGGCGGCAGCGATGGAGGTCTTTGTCAAGAATGAGCACAAGCGCCGCGCTTTGGAAGAGCGGCAGGCGGAGAGTCAGGAAGAGGCCGCCCGCAAAGGTGCCGAAATCCAGCAACTCAGCAGCGAGTTCGACCGCCAGATTATGGACATGATGGGCATCATTGATGCGTCGGTGCAGAACCTGCAGGCCTCTTCTGCGGACATGACCGGGGTGGCAGCGCAGACCACGGAGCAGAGCGGTCTGGTCTCCAGCGCCTCATCCCAGGCGGCCAGCAATGTGGAGATGGTCGCAGCGGCTGCTGAAGAATTGTCGGCCTCTGTCAGCGAGATCCGCCGTCAGGTTCAGAGCTCCAGCGACATTGCGGCCAAGGCCTCAGGCGAGGCGGAAGCCACCAATGAGCGCATGAACGGATTGTCCGAAGCCGCAACCCGCATCGGTGAAGTGGTGACGCTGATCCAGGCAATTGCCGAACAGACCAACCTGCTGGCTCTCAATGCCACAATCGAGGCTGCCAGGGCAGGTGAGGCCGGCAAGGGCTTCGCGGTTGTGGCGGCTGAAGTCAAGGACCTGGCGACCCAGACCTCCAAGGCAACGGAAGAGATCTCAAGCCAGATCAGCGCAATTCAGGAAGAGACCAGCCACGCGGCCAGTGCAATTTCCTCGGTGACGGAAATCATCAACAACATGAACGAGATTGCGTCGTCCATTGCTTCATCGGTGGAAGAGCAGGGCGCGGCAACTCAGGAGATCGCGGCCAATGCAACGGAAGCTTCGCGCAGCACGGTGGACGTGACCACCAATATTGAAAGCGTGGCAACAGCTGCTGAAAACACCCGTGATACGGCGGAAAAGGTTGATGCTTCCGCGCGCCAGCTGGAAGATAACGCCGCCATGCTGCGCGATCAGGTTGGCGCGTTCCTCGGCGAAGTCCGCGCCCGGTCTGCCGCCTGACCAAGGCACAGCAAACCAGGACAATTTGAAGAGACCCGCCCGGACTTGGGCGGGTCTTTCCGTTTCATAGGCTGTTTTTTCTGCGCGGACGGAGGGGCTTTTTTCTCCGCGAATTCTGAGTAGGGGGTGTCCCAAAATTGGGTAGACACACTCATGGCCTTAGAAAGGAGCCGTGCCTAGTCTGACTGACAGTCCGTTTTGGATGGGAGTGGCCTGTCAGCAACGGGGTTTGAGACCGGAAAGTACCGGTTCTGACGGCTGGGCTCCGTTGCCGCTGTTTCAAACTCTGTGACACGCCCGCGCTGCCCTGGTTCAGGAGCGTGGCCAAGTTTCTGGCCACAGAGCCCCTTGAACACAGGCCGAATGTGTTTGGGAGCTATTTATGACGAAATTTCTGTTTTCAGCCCTCGCCGTTTTTACCTTGGGCGCTCCGTCCCTTGCCCAGGCTGCTCCTGTGGATGCGGTCAGCTTTCTTCAGATGGATTACAGGTTTGTTTCGGTTGCCACGGACCCGGTGCCGGGGCCTCTGGTGGTTGGCGCCTCTCCGGCAGGGATGTCCGTTAGCACCGGCGGGCCGGCCTTCAACATCTCCATCGGCAGCCAGATTGAGGACCCGGGCGCGGTCACCGCGATCGATCAGAACACGGTTCAGGTCGGCTGTGCCTCCTGCGAGCCGCTGGTCCCCTTTGTCAGCACCCGCCGTTTGCGGGTCAACCGTGCTGATCCAACCGAATTTGCAGATGCCCAGGCCAACATTGAAAACACCATTTCGCAGGATCAGGGTGCCGACGTGACCAGTTTTGCCATTGGACAGCAGCAGACGGACCGCGACGGGCTGGCCCAGCTGCGGATCACGTCCTCCCCGGCGGCTGCAGAGGCCGGGTCGACTTACGGTATCTCGCGTGTGACAACGTATGAAAACACCAGTGATGCGCAACTGGCGCTTCAGTTTGTGACCGAGATCGACGTGGACCTTCTGGCCCGGTATTCCGGGGAGGACGGGTTTGCCCGGGCCAGCACAACGCAAAGCGTCCTTTTTTCCGGCGTGTCCGATGGCAATCTGACAACCGTCGTCACCGAAGATACCTCCCAGGTGACGGAGATCGGCGACGGGGCCTCCGTGACAGCGGATACGTTTCATTCCGGTTCCGGCATCATGGGACTGCTGTTCTCCGCCAGTGCCACTGCCCTTGGGGATGGTGGTTTCACCGAGGCCAGCTTCAGCCTCTTCCACCGGGTTGTTTTCCTGCTGTTCATCGACCCCGGTCAGGCCGTTCAAATGGAAACCGCGTTTTCCCAGGCCAATTTTGTCGAATATGCGCCGGGTCCGGTGTCCGAGATTCCCTTGCCCGCCGGTGCGCTGCTGCTGTGCAGCGGCCTGGCCCTGCTCACAGGCCGCCGTGCCTTTCAGGTGTTGCTGATCCATACCAAGCACGGTTGATCATGCGCTATCTGACCGCACTCGGAGGGACTTCGGACGTTGTCGCACGCCTGGCCCGATACCCCGCATTGGCCTGCGATGCGCTCCTGGCCGAAGCCCCTCAAAGCGCGGTTAGTTAGGTCAGGATCAATTGCGCTTGATATTAGAGCGAAGAGGCGGGGCGCAAGGTCCATAGGGTATCTCCTTAATGAAAGTCACGGCTTGGAAACAGCCGCTTGGCCTGCTCGCGCGGGTGCATGGCCCTTGGCCGGGGGGCAGAAGATTTCAGGTGGTGCGGCACTTCGTCGGCCTTGGGGGACATCTGGCCCAGAACCTCATCATTGGGGTGGCCCAAAAGGGCAAGGTCCCGGGAGCGGTCCTCGATATGGTCGGCGATGAGATGAACGACCATGCCCTCGCGCTCCAGGCGCCCGGTGACTTTCAACAGCCGCCCGCCAATCACGGCCGCGCGGTAGCGTTCATAAAGCTTCGGCCAGACAACCACATTGCTGACCCCGGTCTCGTCTTCAAGGGTCAGGAAGATGACCCCTGAGGCGGTGCCCGGGCGCTGGCGGGTGATGACGAGCCCGGCCACGCTGACGCGCCGTGCCTGGGCGGGCGTCAGCCGGGACAGCCGGTCATGGGGGGTGAGGCCGGGAAGGTGCGGGCGCAGCAGTTCCATCGGATGGGCGCGCAGGGTCAGGCGGGTGGCAAGATAATCCTCCACCACTTCCTGGCCCAGATGCATGGCGGGCAAAAGCACATCCGGCTCAAAGATGGCTTCACCGTCAATCGGGTCGTTGAAGAGCGGCAGCGGTTTTGGGCTGCGGATCGTCTTGACCTGCCACAGGGCGTCCCGGCGGCTGAGACCCATGCCGGCAAAGGCATCTGCCTCGGCCAGCCGTTCCAGGGTCGCAGGCGCCACGCCGGTTCTGAGCCACAGGGTTTCCGGGTCCGGATAGCCGTTGCCGCGGGCGGCCACGAGCCAGTCGGCATCCTCCTCCTTCAGGCCCTTGATCTGGCGGAACCCGAGCCGCAGGGCCAGTGCGCCGTCGCTGCGCCGCTCCAAGGTGCAATCCCACTGACTGGTGTTGACGCAGACCGGGCGGACCTCCACCTGGTGCTCGCGGGCATCGCGCACGATCTGGGCCGGGGCGTAAAAGCCCATCGGCTGGGCATTGAGCAGGGCGCAGGCAAACTCGGCCGGGAAGTGGCATTTCAGATAGGCCGAGACATAGGCCAGCATGGCAAAGGCTGCCGCATGGCTTTCCGGAAAGCCGTATTCGCCAAAGCCCTCGATCTGGCTGAAACAGCTTTCGGCAAAGCTCTGTTCATAGCCGCGCGCAGTCATGCCGGAGATGAATTTCTCGCGCAGCTGGCCGATGGTGCCCATGCGCCGGAAGGTGGCCATGGAGCGGCGCAGCTTGTCTGCCTCCGACGGGGTGAACCCGGCGGCGACAACGGCGATCTGCATGGCCTGTTCCTGAAACAGCGGCACGCCGAGGGTCTTGCCAAGTACGTCCTCCAGATCCTTTGAGGGAAAGGAGACCGGCTCCTTGCCCTGGCGGCGGTTGATATAGGGATGGACCATGCCGCCCTGGATCGGGCCGGGGCGCACGATGGCAACTTCAATGACGAGATCGTAAAATTCACGCGGGCGCATGCGCGGCAGAAAGTTCATCTGCGCCCGGCTTTCCACCTGAAAGACGCCGATGGCATCGGCCCGGCACAGCATGTCATAGGTGGGCGTGTCCTGCTGGGGCACGCTGGCAAGGGTCAGTTGCTTGCCGTGGTGGGTTTCGATCAGGCCGAAACATTTGCGCAGGCAGGTCAGCATGCCGAGACTGAGCATGTCGACCTTCAAGATGCCGAGCGCGTCGATATCATCCTTGTCCCATTCGATCACCGTGCGGTTTTCCATGGCCGCATTCTCGATCGGGCACAGGGCATCCAGCCGGCCTTGCGTGATCACGAAGCCGCCCACATGCTGGCTGAGATGGCGCGGGAAGCCGATGATCTCCCGGATCAGCTCGATGGTCTGGGCGACCCTCGGATGGGCAAGGTCCAGCCCCAGTTCCTTCATCCGGGCCTCTTCCGGCCCGCTGTTGGAACTGCCCCAGATCTGGCCGGACAAGGCGGCGGTCATATCCCCGCTCAGCCCCATCACCTTGCCGACCTCGCGGATGGCGGCGCGGCTGCGGAAATGGATCACCGTGGCGCAGAGCCCGGCCCGGTGGCGGCCGTATTTGCCATAGACATACTGGATCACCTCTTCGCGCCGTTCATGTTCGAAATCCACATCGATATCGGGCGGCTCGCCCCGGTGCTCGGAAATGAAGCGCTCGGACACCATAGTGATGGTTTCAGGCCCCACATCGGTGATGCCGAGTGCATAGCAGATGATGGAATTGGCGGCCGAGCCGCGCCCCTGGCACAGGATGTTGCGGCTGCGGGCAAAGCGGATGATGTCGTGAACGGTCAGGAAATAGGCGGCGAAGGCGAGTTTGCGGATTAGCGTCAGCTCTTTCTGGGCCAGCTGCTGGGCGTGAACAGGCACCCCGGCCGGATAGCGCCGTTCAAGACCCTCGAAGGTCAACCGCTCCAGACGCTCCTGGGGCGGTTCCCCGCTGGTGATTTCGTCCGGATATTCATAGGACAGTTCAGACAGGTCGAAACTGCAACGGGTTGCAATCTCGGCCGTACGCCGGAGGGCGGCCGGATGGTCGCGGTAGAGGCGGGCCATGTCGTTGGCCGGTTTCAGCCGCCGTTCGCCATTGGGCAGGGCGCGGGTGCCGATCCCGTCAATGGTGCAGCCTTCCCGCAGGCAGGTCAAAACATCGGCCAGCCGCCGCCGTCCGCCCTGGTGCATCAGCACATCGCCGACCGCGACCATGGGGGTGGCCAGTATATGGGCGGTTCTGGCGCAGGTCCGGAACCAGGCCTGGTCGGTGCCGTCATAACGCGGCGCAGCCCCTAGAAAGACATGGCCGGGGGCCTCCTGGCGGAGGGTGTGGATATGATATTTAGCCGTCTTACAAATTCCGTCCCGGGTGGAGGAGACCTGGGGCAGGGCGATGAAGATCAGGCCGTTGCAGAAATTCAAAAGGTCTTCGAAGGCCAGATCGCAGCCGCCCTTTTCCGCCCGCCGCTTGCCAAGGGTCAGCAGCTGGCTGAGGCGCTCATAGGCGGGTCTGTCCGTCGGCAGGGCGATGAAGTCAACCGGACTGTCGGTCAGCACCAGCCGGGTGCCGGTGATCAGCCGGGGCAGCTTCAGGGCAGGTGGCGCGGGCAGGGGCTGTGCTGGGCCGTCCGGTTGCCGGGAGGACGGATCGATCCGCATGTGAGAGCGTACGCACACGCCGCCGTCCCGGGCGGCCCGCTTGAGTTCCTTCAGGGCGGAATAGGCCCTGACAACCCCGGCAAGGGAATTCCAGTCGGTGATCGCAATGGCCGCCAGTCCAAGCGTGGCGGCCCGGGTTACCAGTTCTTCGGGATGGGAGGCGCCGCGCAGAAAGGTGAAATTGGAGGTCACGCACAGTTCCGCATAGGGCGGGCTGTCCCAATGCTGCCCGTCCGGAAACACATGGGAGGTCATTGGCGCGTCTCCCGTGTCCCTTCAGAGTGTGTACTGATCAAGGCCGGGCGAGTTGTCGAAAGATGTCCCTCCTCCGCCGCCCCGGCCTTGCGCAGGTGCCTGATCCTGAGCAGGCGGCATGGCGGTCCCGGCTCAAGGCCGGGACGGCGCAGAGGGAGAGGCAAGCCAAGGCGGCACATGGGGAAAGAGGAGCCGGGATGGCGAAAGGGGAGTGCGGGGCCGGGACGGCGCAGAGCGGCGGCGGTAAGGAATGGAGGGAGCCGCATCAGCCGAACTCCCCTTGCACGTACCAGCCCGGGGTCTGGGGGGTGTGGAACAGCCACAGGCGCGGGCCCTGGCCCGTGGCGATACGCCAATAGTCGCGCAGACCCCGGGCCCAGCTGCCGTCCTGGTCCCACCAGGACGGGCTGATCCGTTCGGGGCCTTCGGCGGTCTGTGTGGTCAGGGTGCGGCCGCGCCAGCGGAACCGGCCGGGCGGGGTCGCGCCGTGGCCGGTGATCGGCTCGGGCGGGAACAGGCGCAAGGGGCGCGGGCGGCGGACGGGCCAGGCGGCCACCGGCGGGCAACTGGCCGCCGGGGCCAGCTTGAAGCTGCGTTCGGGAATATGGCTGTCCACGGGCACGAAGCGCTGAATGTTCTCCAGCCCGATCCGGCTGCCCAGCTGGGTGATGAGATCGGACAGGCTGTCCTTTTCAAGCGCCTGGGAGGGAGTGAGCTGCCGGGGGGCAAGCGGTTCCACATGGGTGGCTTCCAGGCGGATCAGGTCAATGCCATAACCGGCATCGACATTGCTCACCCCGCGCTCGAACAGGGCCAGGATCCGGGCTGGATCGCGCATCGGTCCGGCCAGGCGCAAGTCCACCGCCAGGGTTTCCTGATCTACCCGGCGGAAGGCGAGTTTCAGGTTACGGGCGCCTTTCTGGGCCGTGTCCAGCCGGGTGCACAGATGAGTCACCAGCCGCTGTGTCCCGGCCATGACATCCTCCAGAAGGCCGACCGGCTCGGGCAGGGTCATGCGCACGGCAAAAGGCCGGTCTTCCTGGAGCGGGGAAATCTGTTCGGGCAAGGTGCCGAGTGCCTGATCCAGGCGGCGCAGCACCTCGCCGTCATAGCGGCGGGCAATGGTGGCCCGGGGCAGGTTGTAAAGCGCGGAAATGGTGGCAATGCCGAGACGCTCCAGGCTGGTCGTGGTCTGGTCAGGCAGGCGCAGGGCTGTCAGCGGCAGCGGGCCTATCCGCTCCAGAATCCCGCCGGGCGGGGCAATGCCTTCAGCAAACCGGGCCAGCGCCCAGGCTGCGCCCGGGGTCGAGGCCAGACCGGTGCGGGCGGTGAGCCCGGCCCGGGCCAGACGGGCGCGCATGTCGTCCAGAAGAGGGGCTTCGCCGCCCAGAAGGTGAGCCGAGCCGGTGATGTCCAGAAAGAGGCCGTCCTGACGGTCGAGGCCGACCCAGGGGCAGTAGCGCAGGGCCCACCGGGCCAGCAGGCGCATAAAGCGCTGGTCGGCGGCCGGGTCGGCAGGGCGGGTCACCAGAGCGGGGCAGAAACTGCGTGCATGCACCAGGCTCATGCCCCGGCTGAGACCGGACGCCGCCGCCCGCGGGCAGAGATCGTGAATCCGGTCCGAATTGCGGTCATGAAGGGTCAGGGCAAAGGGTGCGTCAACGGGCGCAGCGCGCAGGGACCGCTCAGCCGCCAGCCTCGGAAACCACAATGACACGACGCGCCGCTGCATCCCAACGGACCACCCATTCCGATAATGTTCCTATTTTGTTCTTTATAAGCGACCAGCGCCAATGAGTCGAGTCATGGTCATTTTGCTGAGGCAGTCCCGGCTGTTGCCTTAAGGGGCTGTGCGGGGAGAGGCGCGCGCCCGGCGCTGAGTTTGGCCCCGGCACATTGGTGCAGAGCCACCGGGTTTCGGCGGCGTTGCTGCCCGCGCCCTCCGGGATCAGCAGCAGGGCGGTGGTGCCGCCAGCCTCTGCGGCCAGTTGAAGGCGCCGCCCTTCGGTCAGGCCGATGGGGGCGGTCAGCTCACCGGCCACGAGCCCGGCAGCGCCGGAGCGCAGGGCCGTTTCCATGCTGGCCAGCACCGCCTGCTGGCTGCCGGTCCGGGTGATCAGCAATTTGCCCGGGTCGCAATAGGCGGAAAGCCCTTCCGGGTTGAGCACGGGCAGCCTGGCCTCGCACACCCAGACCACCGGGCCGTCCGCCTGGCCGGCGGCCATGGCGGCAAAGGCCAGCCCGCCATCGCCGCACACTTCATGGGCACGGGCCGGTTTCAACGGATAGACGGTGGCAAAAGGCAGGGACATGAATTGGGGAAACGCAGTTTATCAAATGTCATCATTGTTGGGCGGGCGAAGCGCCCGGAGGCAGCATAGCGGCAACGGCCGTAAGGTCAAAGGCTGGGATGACGCAGAGGGTTCAAGACCTTGAGAGAATTGGGGGGAGGTGACGGAACCTGAATAAAGTCATCGGGTTAGCGGTGGGGCTTGCGGCGGGCGAGCGAAGTGTCACTGAATTTTCATATGAACGACGCCGAAGCTACATGTGAGCCACCTAATGTTACCCGGCTTGTGGGGCGGCCCGGGAAGCGATCTCTGGCGCAGCGCACAGGAATGCAGGGGCCTCAAGAAGGGCCTTTTTGCCGGAAAAGCGCAGAAATCTGCGCCGGTTCGCCGCAATCCGGCCGTCAGAGGTAAAATAAATTCTTTCCCGTTTGCGGGCGTGGCTGAGGCGTGTTTAAATGTTCATATGAGCGTCATATAACGTTCATATGAAAACAATACGAAATGCAGGCGTTATCGTTTCGGGTGCCGGGCAAGCCATTTCGGCGCCAGAAAAAACCAACTGCTGACCTGGGCATCAGCCCTTCGAGATGGGAGCAAATTGAATATGGCTTATCGTAAGACTGTTGCCGGCCTTGTTGCTGCGGCCGCCCTGCTGGGCACTTCCTCCGCTTCTTATGCGGCCACCGACATCACCTGGTGGCACGCCATGGGCGGCAAGCTCGGCGAAGTCGTCAACCAGATCTCCACTGACTACAACGCTTCTCAGGATACTTGTAACCTGACCCCGGTCTACAAAGGCGGCTACGAAGACACGCTGACTGCTGGCATCGCCGCTTTCCGTGCTGGCGAACAGCCGAACATCATCCAGGTTTTTGACGCAGGCGCTGCCACCATCATCGGCGCGAAAGGCGCTGTTGTGCCGGTTCAGGACCTTTTGAAAGACAATGGCGTTGACTTCAACATCGAAGACTACATCGCCGGTGTCCGCTACTTCTACGCCGATAGCGACGGCAAGATGATCGGCATGCCGTTCAACTCGTCTGCCCCGATCCTCTACATCAACGAAGATGCGATGAAGAAGGCCGGCGTCGAAGCTCCGAAGACCTATGAAGACTTCGAAGCCATCGCTCCGAAGCTGAAAGAAGCCGGCTATGTGCCGCTCGTTCAGTCGCACCTGCCGTGGGAATTCGTGGAGAACTTCAAGTCCCGCCACGACCTGCAATTCGCCACCAACAACAACGGCTATGACGGCGCCAAGGGCACCGAGCTGGTCTTCGGCGATCCGATCAAAAACCATTTCACAGCCGTCAAGAAATGGCTCGACGAAGGCTATTTCGGCTATTATGGCACCGGCTGGTCCGACAACCAGCAGCCTTTCAACGAAGGCAAGGTGGCTCTGTGGATCGGTTCTTCCGGGTCCTTCGGCGGCATTGCTGCAACGGTCGACTTCCCGTTCTCCGCAACCTTCCTGCCTTACTGGGATTCCGTTGAAGGTGCCGGCACGGCCAGCTTCATCGGTGGTGCGGCCCTGTTCGCCATGTCCGGCAAGCCGGCTGAAGAAAACGCCTGCGTGGCCTCTTTCTTCAAGTATCTGACCTCTCCGGAAGTCCAGTACACCTGGCACAAGGAAACCGGCTATGTGCCGATCACGAAGGCAGCTTATGAACTGGCCAAGAAGGACGGCCACTACGAGCGCACTCCGGCTGCCGAAGTCGGCATCAAACAGCTGATGCTGCCGGGTGGTGAGTGGACCAAAGGCTACCGCATGGGCTTCTACGTCCAGATCCGCGACGTCATGAACCGTGAACTGGGCAAGGTCCTGGCCGGTGAAGAATCCGTCGACGACGCGTTTGCGACCATCAAGTCCGATGGTGACAAGCTGCTTGAGCGGTTCGCGAAAACCGTCGGAAACTGATTTTCCGAAACCATGAAAATGATGAGGGCGTCCCCGGGCGCCCTCATGTCCTGCGAGGCGGCGGACGTTCGGGCAACCGGGCCGGGCCGCGAAGTCCGTTTGCGGTGGCGCAATGAAAAAAGTTCAATTCAATACACCGGCGATCCCCTACCTGCTGCTGTTCCCGCAGCTGGCCATTGTCGCCGTGTTCTTTCTCTGGCCTGCCGCCGAAGCGGTGCGGTCCTCCTTTTATCTGGAAGACCCGTTCGGATTCGGGGCGACTTTTGTCGGGTTCGACAATTTCGTCGATACGGTCACATCGACCGATTACAGCCGGGTGGTCGGATTCACCGCCGTCTTCACGTCTCTGGTCACCTTCTTCTCCCTGGCCATCGCCCTCCTGCTGGCAGTGAAGGCGGACAAGGTCCTGCACGGGGCTTCCACCTACAAGACCCTGCTGATGTGGGTCTATGCGGTGGCCCCGCCGGTGGCCGGCCTGATCGGCATTTTGCTGTTCGACCAGCATGTGGGCCCGATCGTCCAATTCGTCGCCATGTTCGGTTGGGACATGAAGATCGGGGTGAACTATTTTGACACCTCCTTTGCCATGGTCACCACGGCGGTCTGGAAGCAGATCCCGGTGAACTTCATCTTCTTCCTGTCCGGCCTTCAGGGCATTTCCAAATCCGTTCAGGAAGCGGCCAGCATCGACTGCCGCTCCGGCTTCCGCCGCTTCTGGACGGTCACTTTCCCGCTGCTGGCGCCGACCGGTTTCTTCCTGCTGATCATCAACATCACCTACGCCTTCTTCGACACGTTCGGCATCATTGACGTGATCCTGAAGACCGAGCCCGGCAACAATCCGGTGACCCTGGTCTACAAGGTTTATCTGGACGGCTTCCGGGGCAACGACCTTGGCGGGTCCTCGGCCCAGTCGGTCCTGCTGATGATCTTCGTCTTCATCCTCACAATCATCCAGTTCCGCTTGATCGAGCGGCGCGTTCACTACACCTAGGAGACGGGATATGAAACGATTGCAGATCGGCGATCATCTGATCCTGCTGGCCGGTGTCTTCTTCATGGTCTTTCCCGTGGTTCTGGCCTTCCTGACCTCCACCCACGATGCGATCACCATCTACAAGGAAGGCCTGCAATTCACCTTTGGGGACGAGGGCCTGAAGGCTTATGAGACGGTGCTGACCAGCGCCGGAGGCTTCACCAAGGAAGTCAACGGCTTTGTCATGCTCAAGAACTCGCTGATCCTGGGCCTTGGCTTTGCCATCGGCAAGATCGTGATTTCCATGCTGGCGGCCTATGCCATTGTGTATTTCCGCTTTCCCATGGCTTCGCTCTGCTTCTGGGTGATCTTCTGCACCCTGCTGCTGCCGCTGGAGGTGCGCATCCTGCCGTCCTATGAAATCGTGCAGGAACTGGGTCTGGTGAATACCTATACCGGGCTGATCCTGCCGCTGATTGCCTCTGCCACGGGCACGTTCTTCTTCCGCCAGTTCTTCCTGTCCGTGCCGGACGAATTGCTGGAAGCCGCCCGGATCGACGGGGCAGGGCCCTGGAAGTTCTTCAAGGACATTCTGGTGCCCCTGTCGCAGACCATGATCGCGGCCATCTTCATCATCATGTTCGTCTATGGCTGGAATCAGTATCTCTGGCCGACGCTGATCACCACGGACGAAACCTTCTTCACGCTGGTGCGCGGTATCAAGCAGATCCTCCAGGTCTGGGTGGGCGCGCAGATCCCGGACTACGATCAGGCCATGGCCCTTGCCATTCTGGCAATGCTGCCGCCGGTTCTGGTGGTCGTGGTCTTCCAGAGCTGGTTCATCAAAGGGCTCGTCGAGAGCGATAAATGAGGTTTTAAATGGCAACGATTACTCTCGACACCGTCCGCAAGGTGTATGCGGGCAATGTGGAGGCGGTCAAAGGCGTCTCCATTGACATTGCCGACGGCGAATTCATCGTTCTGGTGGGCCCGTCCGGCTGCGGCAAGTCGACCCTGCTGCGCATGGTCGCCGGGCTGGAAGACATTACCACCGGCGAAGTCCGCATTGGCGAGCGTCTGGTGAACAACGTCGACCCGGCGGACCGGGACATTGCCATGGTGTTCCAGAACTATGCGCTTTATCCGCACATGTCGGTCTATAACAACCTGGCCTATGGCCTGAAAAACCGGGGCATGGCCAAGGACGAGATCGACCGCAGGGTGAAGGAAGCCGCCCGCATTCTGGAAATCGGTGACTATCTGGACCGCAAGCCCCGGGCGCTGTCCGGTGGCCAGCGCCAGCGCGTGGCCATGGGCCGGGCGATTGTGCGCGAACCGGCTGCCTTCCTGTTTGACGAGCCCTTGTCCAATCTGGACGCCAAGCTGCGGGTGCAGATGCGGGTGGAGATCAAGCGTTTGCAAAGAGCGCTCGGCACCACAAGCGTCTATGTGACCCATGACCAGCTGGAAGCGATGACCCTGGCCGACCGGCTGGTGGTCCTCAATGGCGGCAATATCGAGCAGATCGGTGCTCCGATCGATGTCTATGACAAACCGGCCTCCACCTTTGTCGCCAGCTTCATCGGCTCTCCGGCCATGAACCTGATGAATGTGAAAGCAAATGGTGACCGTCTGGAACTGGCCGAAGGCAGCGGGCTTTCCGGCCCCAATGCCAAGGCGAAAAACGCCTATACGCTTGGCATCCGCCCGGAACATCTGGAAGTCACGAGCGCCCCGGCCTCCGGGGACGATGTGGCACTGGAAGCGGTGGTCAATGTGCTAGAGCCGGTCGGTGCGGAAAGCTTCGTCTATGCCAGCTTTGAAAGCGGCGGGCCGGAAATCGTTGTGCGGGTGTCCAGCCATGCCAAGCACGCGCCGGGGGAAAAGATCCATCTGAAAGCCGCTCTGGGCAACGTTCATTTCTTCGATGCGGAGACCGGCAAGCGGATCGATTGAGCGGATTTTCGGGAAGGCCAGTCGGGTTTCATGGGCTCTGCCTTTCGCGGCCTGACATCACAGATTTCAGCTTAGAAAGACAAGCCGGTTTGAAGCCATTGGAACGTGCCACGCTCTGAGGGAAAAGGCGCGGACCACTCAGGTGGCCCGCGCCTTTTCAATGCCTTGTCGCGCCGCTGGGCAAAGCGCCTGCCTCAGCCGGGCCAAGCGATCAGATGCGGGGTTTCGGGGCAGGCGGCTGGTCCGAATCGCCGGAATTGGGTTCGCCCTTTGGCTCGATCAAAAGGACCTTGACCTCTGCGGCCGCGCGTGGGCGGTGCACTACCCCCTTGGGCACGATGAAAAGCTCGCCCGCCTTGACTGTTTCGGACGGCAGGCCTTCCAGATCCATGATCATCTCGCCTTCCAGCACGAAGAAAAAATCAGCCGTCGTGTCGTGCTTGTGAAAGGGGAATTCCCCCTTGAATTTGACGACCATGACGTCGTTGTCATTATAGTCGGCGACCACATGCGGGTCCCAATGGGATGCAAAGCGGGACAGCTTTTCAGCCAGATTGACGGGTTTCATGGAAAAAATCCTTGTTGGAGGTGCACGGACCCTATCGGGCTCCGGCAGGCCGGGCAACACCCGGCTAAAGGGCGCCAAACACCTGCCCGGCCCGCCGGGGGACGGTCATTGCTCACCTGCGCCTGCTGCACAACGGGCCGCAGAATGAGGGAGAGTGGATGAAGCGGGTTTGTGCAAAGAAAGCGTTGCCAATCTTCAGAAGGTCATCCCCGGTCGAGCCGGGGACGCATGCAAGGAGGCCGTGGTTTCCGCCATGCGGGATCTCCTGACACCCCCTGTCAGGAGACCCAGTGCCCACCGCTTTTCCTGGCTGCAGGTGTCTGGCACATCAGGGCAAACGAACATGCTGGAACGCCTATGGAACCCTTCAAGAACAACATTTCGCCCGAGCTTGTGCGCTGTCTGGCCGGTCACCTCTCCCGGCATCTTGAGGGCTTTGATCAACCGGCTTTTGAAGCCGCAGTCGTGCCCCGGCTGCCGGATCTGGAGCTGAAACAGCGGGCGCGGCTGATTGCCGAGGAGACCGGCAAGGTGCTGCCCGCGCCTCTTTCTGAAAAATTCCGGATCTTGAAGGCTCTGCTTCATCCGGAAGACGGAGAGGGGAGTGAGCGCAAAAGCGATGCCAAGGGCATGCGCGGCTGGGCCATGATGGCGCTTGGCATGGTGGTCACGGATCATGGCCTGAACGATTTTGAAAGCGCGTTCGCGCTGCTCAAGGAGATGACCAAGCGGGCGACGGCGGAATTCGACGTCCGGCCGTTTCTGGCCAGGGACCAGGCCCGGGCCCTTGGCCTGATGGCCCCTTGGGTGAACGATCCGAATGTTCATGTTCGCCGTCTGGTGTCGGAAGGAACCCGCCCGCGTCTTCCCTGGGGCCTGCAGCTGAAAAGCCTGATCGCCGATCCTTCCCCCACTCTGCCGCTGCTCGAAGCGCTGAAGGATGATCCGCAGGACTATGTCCGCCGCTCGGTTGCCAATCATCTCAACGACATTGCCAAGGATCATCCGGATCTCGTGGCACAGATTGCCGCGCGCTGGCTGAAAGATGCGGACAAGGCGCGGGAAAAACTGGTGCGCCACGCCTGCCGGACCCTGATCAAGCAGGGACATCCGGCCACGCTGAAGGCCTTTGGTCTCAACCCGCCGCAAATCGAGCTGGCCGGGCCGTATATCAACACACCGCAGGTGATCTATGGGGAGGCTCTGTCCTTCGAAATGGAGCTGACGTCAACCGGATCTGCGCCTCAGGATCTGGTGATCGACTATCTGGTGCACTTCAAGAAGGCAAATGGCGCACTGGTGCCCAAGGTTTTCAAATGGACCAAACTCAGCCTTGCCCCCGGCGGGACGGTTGCTCTGGCGCGCAGCCATGCCATCAAGCCAATCACGACTCGGGTCTATTACGGTGGCGCCCAGGCCCTCAGCGTCAGGATCAATGGCCAGGATTTTGGCTGGGTAGAGTTTGAGCTGGTGATGCCAGAGACGTAATACATAGCGTAATGCCGCTATGCATCAGCCGGTCCGCTTCAAGCGCAGCATCCCCCAGATCCCGAAGGCGGGACCGATTGCCAGCACGGCAAAGACACCCGGCCAGCCGATCACCCCGGCGCAAAGCGGGGTCAGCTGGACGGTGAAGAAGGTCAGCGCAAAGCCGAGGGCCGTTTGGAAAGTCATCAGGCTGCCGGCCTGATCCGCCGGAGCGTAGTCGGCGACCAGAGCTGAAAATTGAGCCGAATCCGGCAGGATCGCCGCGCCCCACACAAGAGCGCAAAGGACCACCAGCCAGACCGGACCGCCAAAGACGAGCGCCGAGGCGAGGGCGGCGAGGCCGCTGACCACCATGGCAAGAATGGCGATATTGGCCTTGCCCACCCGGTCGGCGACAAGACCGGCCAGAACGCAGGCCACTCCGCCGGACGCGATGGTCAAAAAGGTGGTCAACCGGGCGAGCGTCAGGGCTTCGTCTTCCGGCAGCCGCAGGGCAAAGGAGGCAGCCAGCGCGACGCCGATCCAGGCCCACATGGCATAAAGTTCCCACATATGGCCGAGATAGCCAAAATAGGCATAACGGATCCTGGGATTGGTCCAGGCGCTCAGCACGGCCCGCATCTGCATGCGCGGAGCCTTGGCGTGAAAGGGTCCCAAACGGGTGAAGAGGCACAGTCCCCCGCCAAGAGCTGCGGCCGTCGAGGCGATGGCAAGGCTCCAGCGCCAGTCCGTCCCGCCAAAGAGCGCTAGCAGATGAGGCGCTGCAGAGCCAAAGGTGAGCGCGCCGACCAGGGTGCCCACCAGAAAGCCCCGGTCCCGTTTGCCCCAGCCAACGGCGATCTTCATGCCGACCGGATAGACCCCGGCCAGCAGCGCACCGGTTGCGAACCGGGCCAGAATGGAGACGGCGCCGCCGGGCTCGACCGCCAGAAGGCTGGCATTGAAAACGGCCGCAAGAATGGCGCAGGCGGCAAAGAACCGGCGCGGATCGATCCGGTCTGCCAGTCCGAAGAGGGCGGAGGCGACAGCTCCGGCGACAAAGCCGATCTGAACAGCACTGGAAAGCGCAGCCTGGCGGGCGGCGGAAATTTCGAAGTCGCGGGTCAGGTCCGGCAGGATGGCGGCGGTCAGGAACCAGAGGCTCATGGCTGCAATCTCGGCCAGCATCAATAGGCTCAAGGAGCGCCACTTGCCGGGAAGGCGAAGATGGTCAGGCCCGTCAATCTGCAAGGCCAAGCTCTTTGCGGCGTTTTTGGGTGAGTTTTCCGGCAATGATTTTATGGGCGGCTCTGATATAGGCTCTCAGATCGTCCCCGCTCATGACATCATCCCCTTGCAGTTGCACCCATTTGGCCCGGGCCAGATAGGGGGCTGGCACAATGCCGTCCTGCTGAATCAGCAGCACATAGGACATGTCTGAGCACTTGAAGCCGATGCGCTCGCCCTCGCCCTCGCCCCAGCGCGAGCAA
Source organism: Roseibium sp. AWQ4_254 (assembly GCF_056161025.1). Lineage (NCBI taxonomy): Bacteria > Pseudomonadati > Pseudomonadota > Alphaproteobacteria > Hyphomicrobiales > Stappiaceae > Roseibium > Roseibium sp. AWQ4_254. Next base: position 43,245 of record NZ_JBSWYH010000004.1, on the reverse strand, counting down.
ATGGCAAAGATCTTGCCGCCGACCTTCCACACGGAGGCATTGCCCCACTGGATCACATGGGTCGTGGCCGGAAGGGCCCGGCAAAAGGCATCAAAGTCGTTTCGGGTCATCAGGGCGGTGCTGCGGGTCCAAAGGAGGATCAATCAAAGAGCCCGGCCAAACTGGCTGTTTCAAAAAGCGGATGCAAGCCACAAACCATTGAAACCGGATGAAAGCGCGCAGCCAGGCCCGTTGTTTGTGCCGCCGCAGCCTGAGGGCTGTCTGGCGGTGAAGCACATGTTCCGGCAGGTCTTGAGGCCAGAATTCTAGATGGTGTGGATAGAGCATCCGGCGGGGATCGTTCCAGGTGACGCGTTGCGGGTCATCCAAGATTCGACGGTCATACTCGGATTGGTGGGCGCGCTGGCAGGAGCGTCGGCCAAGGCTGAGGGGAAAGATCATGGCACATTCCTTCAAATTTGATTTTCAAGAGGGATTGATGCCAAAATGTCTCATGAAATAGAGTTATCTCTATGTTTTTAAAATGAAAAAGAAATTTCAAAAATGAAACAAAATACGAATTGGGAAGACTTGAGGCTGTTTCTCGCCGTCGCCCGGGCCGGTGGACTGGCGGGCGCAGCACAGGCGGTCGGTGTGAGCGCGGCTACACTCGGGCGGCGGGTGACCGCGCTGGAGCGCTCTTTGGAGACCCGTCTGGTGGAGCGGGAGGCGCGGGGTTACCGTCTGACAGCAGCCGGGCGGGATCTTCTGGACCAGCTTGAAGAGATGGATCAGGCTGCCCGCGCAATTGATCAATGGCGCACCAGTGGCCGCACCCGCCGCAAGACCCGGATTTCGGCCGGGGATTGGACCATGCGGCTCCTGGCCGGCCATGTGGAAGCGTTCTGGTCTCCGGAGGCTGCCTGGCAGCCGGAATTCCTGGCGGATCTGCGAGACCGGAACGTGGCCCGCCGCCAGATCGAGATCGGTGTCCGCAACCGGCGCCCGGCGCAGGAGTGGCTGGCCGGGCAAAAGGTTGGCACGGTCACCTTCGCCGCCTATCAGGCCGCGCATATTCCCGCCTCCGCAGATCTTGGCTGGGCCGGACTGGTGGAAGAAGAGGCCCATGTGCCGAGCGCCCTTTGGCTGAAGGAGCAGCAGGACCAGGAGATAACGGTGAGTGTCAACAAGACGGCCCTGGCTTTGCCCCTGGTGCGCAAGGGGCTGGTGCGCATGGTGCTGCCCTGTTTTGTGGGAGACGCCTTTGAGGACCTGAAGGCAATCAGCGCGCCAATCGCAGCGCTTCAGTCCGAGCGCTGGCTGGTCACCCATCATGATCAGCGCCACGATCCGGAGATCCGCAAGGTGGTCTCAAGCCTGGCAAAATTCCTGAGGCAGGATCCGGCGCTGAATCCGGACCTGTGAGCAAGGTCTGGATAACTATGGGCATGACCCCCATTTTCCGGGGGCGTGTTCACGGGAAATGTGCCCTGTGGAGAGGCGCCTTGAATCAATTTTAACAAGTCGCCATATTTAATGGTGAAGGGAGCCCCTGAAGGGGTCCTGCCCGGACGCCTTTGAAAGGGTCCGGGTGCAAGGTCGCTTCGACAAGGACTTTGAGGATGTCACGCATGTCAGCGTTTTCCAGCCCGTTCATGCTCGGGTTCGACGATATCGAGCGGGTGCTCGACCGGGTCTCCAAGGCCGCCAATGACGGCTATCCGCCCTACAATATCGAGCGGTTGCCAAAGGCCGAAGGCCGCGGCGATGTGATCCGGATCACTCTGGCCGTTGCCGGGTTCACCCGGGAACAGCTTGACGTTTCGGTGGAGGAAAGCCAGCTGGTGATCCGTGGCAGACAGGTGGACGACAAGTCCAGGGAATATCTGCACCGCGGCATTGCCGCCCGGCAGTTTCAGCGGGCCTTTGTCCTGGCCGAAGGCATCGAGATCCTCGGTGCGGACCTGAAAGATGGGCTTTTGTCCATCGACCTCACGCGCCCGGAACCGGAGCGCGTGATCAGAAAGATAGAAATCTCCAGCGGTGAATAAATCCTCGCCGGCCAAACAGAATGGAGAAGACTGATGCACGATCCCAACAGCCCGCAATGGGCAGACCAGACCCGCTTGTCAGAATTCATGTCGGCAGATGAGCTGACCGACCTTGGCACGGGCGACATTGCCTATATCAAACCGATCAAGGCGCGCGACCTGAAAACCATGTTTCCGGATGTGCCGCCTCTGCATGACAATGTAACGCTTTATGCCCTGCAGAATGCGGACGGCACGCCGATCCTCTTGGCCGACAGCCGGGAAGCGGCCGTGGCCAATGCGTTTGAAGCAGAACTGGAAATGGCCTCGCTTCACTAAAGCGATGAGGGGATGAGTGGGCCGTGGCTGCTCAGATCGCTTCTTGCGGCCAAGCCCGCCTGACCAAAACAAGCCCGCTGGCCCTGATCCTCCCGATCCGGGGCGCGGGCTTTTGTGTTTGAGGATTTAGTCCAGCTTCGCCTGCTGGTCTGTCCCCTGGAGACGGGCGGCGCGCAGGGTGGCGATGAGCTGCTCTAATTCCCTGCGGGTGGTGAACCGGTCCTCAATGCAATAGGAGCTTTGGCGCTGGTCTGGTGCGCGGCAAGCCCGGATCAGGGCTTCCAGAGATGTCTCCCCCGTTTGCTGCCCCGTACCGCCTGATATCCTTGGCAGGAATTTTTTGAGGAACGCCGTTGTGTCTGACTGCACCACAATAACGGTATCCCATGCGGGGATCACGAACAGAGCCTGATTGCCCAGTCCCCAGCCCCAATAGGTGCCCGGGGGCAAGCCTTCCTTGGGTCCGGGCAACCACCAAAGGTCCGAGTGGCCCCATCTGAGATCGGTCCTGCCAGTTTTGCTATAGATACGCCCAATCCGCGCGATCCAGGCGGCTGGCACGATCTGATGGCCATTTCTCTTGCCCTTGTTCAGATAAATTTGGCCAAATGTTGCCAGATCCCGGGCGGACATTTTGAAGGCTGCGGCGCGATGTTCCGAGCGGTGCGGTTCGCTGATATAGGCAACATTTGCAAGGGAAAAATCCTGCATTCCAGCCGGTTTGGCAATGCCCTGCAGAAAGGCTTGCGCGATGGTCAGACCGGTGCATTTTTCAAAAATGGTCGTCAGGGCATTATAGTCCCAATTGTTATAGGCCCAAACTGTGCCCGGGCGCTGCGCCTCCTTGCCCAAGCGGCGCTCTTTCTGGGCCGTCAAACCGGCTTCTGCTGCTGCGGGATGGTTGATACCGGATCGGCTCTCGAGCAATTGTTCAACCTGTGCTGTTTGTTGCAGATCCGACAGCGGAGTCGGCGCATCATTGATCTTAAGCGCTCGTAAGCTGGCATGGAGCGGGATGCGCCCGTGTTCCGGGCAGGCGGCCTGATCCGGCTGCGCTTGCCTCTCCTGCTTCGGTTCATCACTGGCAAATTGACCGATCAGGGCGCTCAGGAAGACCTTCCGGATGGAATGGACATCATATTGGGCCGAAAGATCCCCAAAACTTCCCACCATCTGGCCACCGGTCACGATCAACAGACTGTCCGTGCTCAGGGTGGCCGCATAGCCAAAGACCGCATCAAGACCTTCGGGCTTCCAGCCCAGAGCCTGGCTTTGAGCCGCAGGCAGCCGGGATATAGTCAGCGTCCGGGCGGGCCATTGATAGCTGCTGCCAAGACTTCCAATGCCACGCTCTCCGGTCGCCAGTAAATAGGCGAGGATGCTCCCGGCACCTGTCAACAAGACACAAAGGGCCAGCAACAGAGGCTTCGTCATGAGCCGGCCTCAAGAGCATCTCCAGAACGGGTTCGGGACGGGCGCAAGATGCCCGGCTGCAACAGACGGTAATGCAGTCTGGCATAGCGGGCCAGATAGCCCAAAGTCCGCTGCAAGGCAGCCAGCAGCACCCAACCGCCACCGATGCTGAGCAACAAAAAACCCAAACTCCGCGCCAGCAGATAAAGCATTGTTCCCTCGGACGGATCAGCCCTGCCGGACAGGAGACCGAGCAATGTGCCAAGGCCGATCAGACCGAACAGGGACAGGAGGAAGAACAGGATCAACGCACCTGCACCAAGACCCAACAGGACAGGCAGAAGGATCACAATGTCGGCCGCAGCCAGACCGCACAAAGCCAGCGCTGCTTTCCAGAAATTGGCAGGGCTGTGATGCTGTTCCCAGCGGCGCAATCCCATCTCGGCGCGCAGTTCCTGTGCCAGCCGCTCCGGGTCGCCATGAGCGGCCAGCACGTCGTCTATTTCCCGCCCTTCCGCCAGGGCTTCGTTAAAATAGGCCTGATAATCAGCGAGGATCTCCTCGCGCTCGCCCGCAGACATATCCCCCAGACCGTGCCTCAAGGTCTCAAGAAAGACCTGTTGTGGCATGTGTTGTCGCATCGGGGCTTGTCGTGTCATGGCATATCTCCAAGAATCCCATTAACGCCGGTCATGAAGGCCTTCCAGCCCTGTTTCTGTCTTTCAAGCTCCTGATGCCCGGTGTCGGTCAGTCGATAATATTTGCGTGACGGACCAGTGCTGGTTTCCACCAGCCGGGAGGCTACATGCCCATCCTTTTGCAGCCTGCGCAGAAGCGGATAGATGGTGCTTTCACCAATCCCGACCCCCTCGGAAAGGCTGCTTGAAATCTCATAGCCATAGCTTTCCTTGCGCGCGAGCATCGCCAACACGCAAAGCTGGAGGGCCCCCTTTCTGAGCTGGATCTGGGAGCTGTCCCCGTGTCTGCCATGGGCCATCTCTGCCGCATTGTTTGTCATACATTACCATGTAATAAAAGGTACTATGTATTGCAAGGTTTTATGTTGCCAAAGCCTTAGAGGCGGATGCGCTCCACTCCGGTGTCGCCATCCGAGAAGCCGGTATCAGTCGTTTTGGCGGGGGGCATTGTTGCTGCATTTTGCGCGCGACCAGCTTCGCTTGGGCCTGGAACAGAAACTCAGGCCGAAGCTAACGGGAGGTGTGTGCTTTGCGAGCGCTAGGTTTCGCTTTTGTCTGGTAAGTGAGTTGTAACCAAGGCCTCGCAGCAGCGCTCAGCCCCGTGTGCCGGTATTGCCGCTCGTTGAAAACCGCTCGCGGTACTGTTTCGGCGTGAGCGAGAAGCGCCGGGTGAAGACCTTCCGCATCTGTTCGTCGGAGGCGAAACCGGCTTCAAACGCGATTGATTTCATCGGTAAAGACGTGTCCAGAAGCAGACTCACAGCCTTTTCGCACCGGGCGCTTTCGACAAATTGTGCCGGTGTCAGCCCTGTTTCCTTTTGAAACAGCCTGGAGAAATTGCGCACGCTCATGCCGCTGCGTTTCGCAAGCGCATCGGCTGTCAGAGGATGGTCAAGATTGCCGAAAACCCAGGTTTGAATGTCCCGGATGCCGGTTGAAGAGGTCATCTGGCTGGTCAGGGCGGCACTGAATTGCGACTGACCGCCGGGCCGCTTCAGGTAGATGACAAGATCCCGGGCCACACTGAGGGCAAGGTCATGCCCGAAGTCCTGTTCGACAAAGGCAAGGGTCAAATCAATCGCCGCGCTAACCCCTGCCGAGGTCCAAAGATTGCCGTCCTGGATGAAAATCGCATCCGGCTCGACCTGCACATCCGGAAAACGCCGGCGTAAAAGCGCGGCAACGCTCCAATGCGTTGTCGCGCGGCGGCCCGCCAGATGGCCGCTGGCTGCCAGAAAAAAGCTGCCGGAACAAAAAGCGGCGAACCGGCTGGCAGCGGGGGCGTGGTCCCGGCACCATCCGACGATCTCCGGGTGATTGCACAAGGCCGTTTCAATATCAGGCGCCCCGGTCACCATAACGGTTGCACATGGGGTGTCCGGCAGGGGCGCCGCCGCTTTAAGCGCAATCAGCGTGTCAGATGGGATCATGCCTTGCGTGGGGGCCGTGAGGGCAATGTCATAGCGGCGCGGGTCGCCCCGCTCTTCAAGATGGCGGTTGGCATAGGTGAGCACATTGATCGGCCCCACGGCTTCCATCGACTTGAAACCGGGATAGATGACAATCTGCACCGGCAGAACGTTTGAGGAGGGGGACAGTCTGCGCATGCTCGGATCCGTGGCCTTTGCCGGAAGACCGGTATTTTGGCCGGAATCGTCCGTATGGAAACATTCTTCAAGAGAGGGGATAGTTATAAGGTAACGCTCCAATCATCAAGCATTCGAAGAAGAAGGAGTGTTCCATGAAAACGCGTGCTGCTATCGCGTGGGAGCCGAACCGCCCCCTGGAAATCGAGGAAATTGACCTGGAAGGCCCGAAGGACGGTGAGGTTCTGGTCCGGATCGTCACGACAAGCCTGTGCCACACGGATGTCTTCACCCTGTCGGGCAAGGACCCGGAAGGCCTCTTTCCTGCGGTGCTGGGCCATGAGGGCTGCGGTGTGGTCGAGGAAGTTGGCAAAGGCGTGACGTCCGTCAAGCCTGGTGACCATGTCATTCCGCTTTATATTCCCGAAGACCCGAACTGTCCCTACATCAAGTCCGGCAAGACCAATTTGTGCCAGACGATCCGCGAGACGCAGGGCCGGGGCGTTATGCCCGACGGCACATCCCGCTTTTCCTACAAGGGCAAGATGATCCATCACTATATGGGCACCAGCACCTTCAGCGAATATACGGTCCTGCCGGAAATCTCCGTTGCCAAAATCTCCATGGATGCGCCTTTGGCCAAGGCGAGCGTTATGGGCTGTGCCATTCCCACCGGCATGGGCGCAGTGCGTAACACCGCGAAAGTGGAAGCAGGTGCCACGGTGGCCGTGTTCGGTCTCGGGGCGGTCGGTATGGCCGTCATCCAGGGCGCCAAAATGGCTGGAGCCGGGCGGATCATCGGCATCGATACCAACCCGAACAAATTCGTTCTCGCTCAAAGCCTGGGCGCAACCGAATGCGTCAACCCGGGGGATTTTTCCCAGCCGATGCAAGAGGTCATCGTTGAGATGACAAATGGCGGCGTGGATTATGCGTTCGAGTGTATCGGCAATGTCAATGTGATGCGCTCGGCGCTCGAGAGCTGCCATAAAGGCTGGGGCGAGTGTACGGTGATCGGTGTGGCCGGAGCCGGAGAGGAAATCGCCACACGCCCCTTCCAGCTGGTGACCGGCCGGGTCTGGAGAGGCTCCGCATTTGGCGGCGTTCTGGGCCGCAGCCAGCTACCGGGCATGGTGGATGAGTGGCTGCGCGGGGATTTCGACGTGGATCCCTATATTACCCACAACATGACCCACGACCAGATCAACACCGCCTTTGATCTGCTCAATGCCGGCAAGTCGATCCGCTCCGTCGTGCATTTCCAGCCCGACCAGACCATGCGCGTGAACAATTTGCCCGGCGTGATCGTTCCCACCTGACGCTCCGGCCGTTCGTGCTGCTGAAGCGAGCCTCTTCAGCAGCACCGCAACGGCGCTGGCAGCACTGGATGGTCAGGGGAACTGCTTATAGAAAACTGCCGGATTTGGTGTTGACCTTCCAGTGAGTGGAGCCCCTATTTGAGGGAGCATGCATGAACAAATCCTGGTCCCGTCAATGTCCTCGCAAAACACCCTGTCCCTTTCCCTTCAAGGTCTGTCCTGCGCCTCTTGCGCCGGGCGCGTTGAGCGGGGGCTCTCCGCGCTGGATGGGGTCGCGCAGGCGGCCGTCAATCTCGCGGCTGAGCGGGTTCACGTCACGTTTGCCAATGGGGACGGACAGGGAGCCGGGACCGGGGCGGTGATCGCCAAACTTGATGATCTCGGCTATCCGGCGCGCACAAAAACCGTCCTGTTGTCCCTTCAAGGCCTTTCCTGCGCCTCCTGTGCCGGCCGCGTGACCCGGGCCCTTGAAGCCGTGCCCGGAACGGTCTGGGTTTCCGTCAATCTTGCTGCAGATACGGCCAGCGTGACGTACGCCGAAGGGGCCGTGACGCCGGACGCGCTGTTGCAGGCCTCTGCCTTGGCCGGATATCCGGCAATGCTGGCCGATGCAGGCACAGCCCGTGACCAGGGCGCACGCAAGCAGGAGGAGGCGCAGATCCTGTTGCACAAGACGGTTCTTGCAGCGCTGCTGGCAGTGCCGGTTTTTGTCCTTGAAATGGGTGGTCACGCCGTTCCTGCCCTGCACCATTGGCTAGACGCGGCAGTGGGGCAGCAGAGCCTTTGGGGCCTGCAATTCATCCTGACCAGTCTTGTTCTGATTGGACCTGGGCGGCAGTTCTATACCAAGGGGCTCTCGGCGCTCGCAAAAGGCGCGCCGGACATGAATAGCCTGGTGGCTGTCGGCACGGGCGCTGCCTTCCTCTATTCCCTTGTGGCAACTTTCCTGCCCGCACTGATCCCCGCGGATGTGCGGGCGGTCTATTTTGAAGCGGCCGCAGTGATCGTGGTGCTGGTGCTGCTCGGGCGGTTTCTGGAAGCCCGGGCCAAAGGGCGCACCGGGGCGGCCATTCAAAGGCTGCTCGGCCTTCAGGTAAAGACGGCGCGGGTCCTGCGGGACGGCAAGACGGTTGAGGTGCCGGTCGAGATGCTGGCAACCGGCGACACCATCGTTGTGCGCCCGGGGGAGCGTATTGCCGTGGATGGGGATGTGGTGGACGGCGCCTCCCATGTTGATGAAAGCATGATCACCGGAGAGCCGGTGCCAGTGAAGAAGGCTGAGGGCGCGCAGGTCACCGGCGGCACGGTCAACGGACCGGGCAGCCTGGACATCAGGGCCACCCGCGTGGGGGCGGCGACAACGCTGTCGCAGATCATCCGCATGGTTGAGCAAGCCCAGGGGGCGAAGCTGCCGATCCAGGGGCTGGTTGACCGGATCACCTTGTGGTTCGTGCCTGCCGTCATGTCGGTGGCCGTGCTGACGGTGGCTGTCTGGCTGGCTGTTGGTCCGGAGCCTGCGGCAACGCTGGCACTTGTGGCGGGCGTCTCTGTGCTCATCATCGCCTGCCCCTGCGCCATGGGGCTGGCAACGCCCACCTCGATTATGGTGGGCACGGGGCGGGCGGCGGAAATGGGCGTGTTGTTCCGGAAGGGCGATGCGCTGCAGCAGCTGGCCCAGGTCGGCCTTGTTGCGCTCGACAAGACCGGGACGCTGACCGAAGGCCGCCCGGACTTGACTGACATGGTTCTGGCCGAGGGCTGTGACCGCAAGACCGTCCTGCAGCTGGCCGCTTCCGTTGAAAGCCGGTCGGAACATCCCATGGCCGAGGCGATCCTGCGCGCAGCTTCTGCGGACGCAGGCCCGCCTCTGACTGCCCAGAATTTTGATGCGGTGCCCGGACAGGGTGTCAAGGCCGAGGTGGCGGGACAGCAGGTTCTGGTCGGTTCCGGCCGGTTTATGGCTGAAAAGGACATTGCAACAGACAGCTTGCAAAGCCAGGAAGAGGCGCTTGCGCGGAAGGGCCGGACGGCGCTCTATGTGGCGGTGGACAGGCGGGCCGCCGCTGTTCTGGGCATTGCCGATCCGGTCAAACCGTCCAGCAAGGCGGCCATTTCCGCCCTCAAGGCCAAGGGGTTGAAGGTTGCCATGATCACCGGCGACAAGCAGGAGACGGCGGAGGTCATCGCGGCAGAAACGGGCATCGACACGGTCGTGGCCGGGGTGCTGCCCGAAGGCAAGGTCGCCGCTCTCAACACGTTGCGCGGTGCTGGCGGCAAGGTCGCCTTTGTTGGCGACGGTATCAATGATGCCCCCGCTCTGGCGAGCGCGGATGTCGGCATCGCAATCGGCACGGGAACGGATGTTGCAATTGACGCAGCCGATATTGTGCTGATGTCGGGGGACCTGCGCGGTGTCGTCAATGCCCATGAGGTGTCAAGGCGCACCATGCGCAACATCAGGGAAAACCTCTTCTGGGCCTTTGCCTATAACACTGCCCTGATCCCCGTGGCAGCTGGCGTCTTATTTCCTGCCCTTGGCGTGCTGCTGTCGCCGGTTCTGGCCGCCGGGGCCATGGCGCTGTCCTCTGTCTTTGTTCTGGCGAATGCCTTGCGCCTCCGCCGCCTTCAGCCGTCCATGGACGAGGAGGCGGCTGCAGTTCCACCCGCTCAGCTGCCGTTTCCAGCTGCTGCAGAATGATGCGGGAGGCCCGGGTCGTTGTCACGAGTGCAGAGGCTTTGCTCAAAAGGGACTGAAACTAAACGTCATCTGGAAGGATTATTTCCCATGGGGCCCACTGGAACTGCTCGGCAAAACCATCACTAGGCATGGGAACAGCAGTCGCCACCGCAGTTTCGCCTTACGCCTTCGCATTTTGGAGCAGTGTAGATGCCAGGGCTCCTTCTGCCATGACTTCGCGTGCCTGCGACGTGCCATCAACACCAGCAATGAGAATATTGTCCAATGGCTTTCCAGCACTCTTGAAAGCGTTGATTGCACCGATGGCCAGGTTTGGCCGTATGTTGTTGTATGTCCATAGCCTGCGTGTTGCGTGATCCTGGGCCTCATCGATCGTTTTGAAGATGTACAGCGCGAGCCTTTCATCGCGGACGGTTCGGTTGTCGCGTTCGATATTGTGCGTTCTGTTGCGGTTTACCAGGCAGGATGTCTTCCAAGCCGATCCAACGTTTTGAAGCCCATATTTGCAGGTCGGCACTGACGTTGTCCGGACCATTGTCTCCCCTGATGTTCAAGGGCTGTCCGCGCCATTCGATGATCCACTCGAGCGTGCGGATACCCGAAGGGCCGCAATGGAAATGGTCACTTCAATACCCTGGCCTTTCCTGATCGCTGCCCCCCCAAAAAAAAACCTGACCGAAAATTCACTTGAAGATCCTCTTCATACATGTCATTCAAATAATCAGTTGAATGTGAGAATGAGCTATGCCGAGCGAAGACGATCTCCCGGACTGTGGGCACAGCAGCCATGACACACACGCTGCCGCCGCTGTGCCTGAGCAAGCGACGGTGGAGCAGGCGGCGATGATGCTGCGGGCGGCAGGGGAGGCGGCGCGGCTGCGGATCCTGTTGCGGCTGGCTGATGGAGAGCGCTGCGTGACGGAACTGGCGGAAGAGGAAAACGAAAAGATCGCCAATGTCTCCGCCCGGCTGAAGCAGCTCCATGCGGCCCGGCTTGTGACGCGCCGCCGGGAGGCCAAACACATCTACTACGCCCTGGCAGATGAGCATGTGGTGCATCTCTTGCGCGACATTCTGGATCATGCGGCGGAAAGCACATCCTGAGTGAGACACGAGGAAAGAAGGAAAGACGCCATGTCCGGCAAGACACCGACCCATAAGGACCACCCCCATGTGCATGGCCCGGCCTGCGGCCACACGGCTGTGCGCCACGGCGACCATGTCGACTACCTCCATGACGGCCACCTGCATCATCAGTCAGGTGACACGGTGGAAGAGCATGTCATTGAAGTGTCCGACGCCAATCCAGAGGGCTGCGCGCCGGTGGCCTCTGACCATCTCGGCCATGAGCCGGGCCATGTCCACGGCCCGGGCTGCGGACATGAGGCTGTGCCCCATGGCGGGCATATCTGCTATCTGGTCAACGGCCGCTTGCACCACCCCCATGACGGGCATTGCGACGATCACGGTCCGCTGGACCTCGCCTGATCGCGCGGGGTCGCAAGGGCCTTTTGACAAAAACGGCGCCAGGCAAAGCGTTTTCCTGGCGCTGTTTTTTTTGGGGGGCGGCGAGCCTAGAGCATCGTGCGATAAGTCTGCACCATTTGACCGGATCTGCTTTGTCTGCTGAGGAGGCGGATCGCGCGCCGTGGTGTTTCCCACCACAAGTGCGATCCAACGATGTCAGCGGGCAAAGCAGACCGGCCCCTGGGGTGATGGAAAGCAGCCCGTCGGCAGCGTTGCGTCGCTTGCCCGATACACCGCATCGCGCTGCGCGAAGCGCCTTGCCGAAGGATCTGCTTTCCAGCATCAAATGGTGCAGACTTATCGCACGATGCTCTAGCCCAAAAGCCATTTCCAGAGCCTGCCGCGTTCATCCGGATGCAAGCTGTTGTGCCTTTTGCGTTGAAATCTTTGATTTCAGGCAGCGAAAGCGGCTTGGTCTAGGTGAGCACCTTGTCCCGGATGTCTTTCGGTGTTTCGTCCAAGATGCCGTGGGCCGGCGGAGGGCTGGCGTCAGGCGCAGGAGGAGGGTTTTTGTCCGGACTGGACACAGGCGCGGCGTCCTTGGGCGGCGCGGAGACCGCAGGTGGTTTGCGCCAGGGCTGGCCCTTGTACCAGGCGACCACATAGGCCACCGCAATCAGCGCCAGGAACCCGCCCACATTGGTCAGAAGCTGGGCGCCCCACTCGCCGCGCGCCCAGGCCATGTCGCGCAGAATGGCAGCGGCCTGGGCAATCACCAGGCTGGCCATGAAGACGGCGAGCGACTGCTGGCCCACCTTCTGCACGATGCGCACGAACTGGCCCCAGACAGCACCATGGCCAAGCAGGCGTTTGCCATGTTCTCCGGCAGCGACCCAGGCAACATAGGCCAGGGCGAGAAAGTGGACATAGCGCAGGAGGCCGAATTCTGTCTTGATCCAAAGCGGCTTGATGGCCTCCCGGATCTCGCGGGCCCACACCACATCATAGTAAAATTCGCCATAAACCCGGAAATAGGCAAAGGGCACGGTGACCAGCACAAGGGCCAGGGCAGCCAGAACCAGCGGCCAGCTGACAGGCGGGGCGGGGATCCAGCCGCGCATGAAGGCAAAGCCGGTGAAAAACAGCATCTGCCAGGCAAAGGGATTGAAGAACCATTTGCGATGCTCGCCACTGGAATTGAGCCAGGGCTCGGCCATCAGATCGAGCCAGCCGAACTGGGCGGCAAACCAGAGCCCGAAGGAGAGCACAAACGCGGCGGGAATAGAGGCCCGGGCCACCAGCATCAGCACCGGGATCAGGGCCAGGATCACCAGATACATGGGCAGGATGTCGAAATAATTCGGCACCCAGGTCAGCGTCAGAATGCCGGGCAGGGCGACGGCAGTGTTGTCATAAAGATGGCGCAGGTTGAGCGAATTGACATAGTCTTCGCTCAAGCCGCAACAGGAACTCAGAAAGCCGCTGTCGGTCACCAGCACCAGCCCGACCGCAATCACCAGAAACTGGCCGATATGGGCCCAGTAAACCTGCCAGATACGGTGCAGGATGCGGGCGGCCCCCATGCCCCAGCCATGCTGGTCGAACACCTTGCCAAAGGCGAGGGCCGAGGCCATGCCGGAGCAGAAGACAAAGATTTCCGTGGCATCTGAAAAGCCAAACCTGGCTGGGATCCACAGGGTCCACCAATTGGACGGCACATGGGCCACATAGATGATGAACATGCCGAGACCGCGAAAGAAATCGAGACGCGGGTCGCGCGGGCGCTTTGCTTGAGAGTGTATATTCACGGCTATTCCAGAAAATATGAGATCGGTCCGGTGTCGCCGAAAATTATGCTGAATTTGCGGCGCGCAGGTTCTCGTCCTCCATCACCTGCTCGGCCCGGCGCATCCGGGTGCAGAGCTCCAGCCGCTGCTCGGCGAACCGGTCCAGCGCCCCCCGCTTGCGGCTGCGGTCCTTGACCAGCCGCTCCGCGTCCTGGGACAGTCCGGCGCGCAGGGCCGCGTCAATGGTGATCCGCTCAAAGACATCGCGCTGGGCATGGGAGCCGCCCACGGTGTGCAGGGCTCCCCGCGCCGAGGCCAGCAGGGAAAAGGCCGAGGCGTAGTTGCCCTTCCGGTATTGTTCCAGGCCCAGGCCTGTGGGCAGGCCCGCTTCGGCGGACACCCGGCCGAGATCCGTTTCGTGCTGCGCCCGTGTTTTCAGCCCGCTCAGCAGCCGCTCCGTGCCCAGGCGGCGGCCGCCATTCAGCAGCGCCAGCAGATAGTGCAGATCGGCAAAAACATTGCTGCCATCTTCGGCCCGCTTGTCGGACAGAAGCGCGATTTCCTCCCAGCGGGCACCGACATCAACCCCTTCCAGCTCCAGGCGCACCAGAAGCGAGGCCGCGTTGGAAATGTCCCGGTAGTCATCCGTCTTGTCTTTGCGAATATCGGCATCATACAGCGCCAGCGCCTTGTCGGCCTGCCCCTGGTCCAGATACATGAGCGCCAGATGCCACCACACATGATAGCCGAAATTGTTGCAATGGGCCCAGCCCTCCGGCCGGGTTTCCAGCCAGCCGGCGCCTTCCTCCGAGCGGCCGGTCATGTCATGAACATGGGCCACCGCATGAAGGCCCCAGGCATCGTCTGCGGCAAACTCCAGTCCCTTGCGGCCCGAGGCTTCCGCCTGGCGGTAGTCGCCGGTCTCCTCCAGCGCAAAGGCGTGGCAGCCGAGCAGATAGCCATAGGCCGGGTGGCTTTCCCCGTAGGCAGGGGCGACGCGCTCGATGGACTGGCGCATCCCGGCCGCATCGCCGAGCACGAAGCGGATCGCATGCACCAGTTTCATGATCAGCGCATCCTGGGGCGAGCGGGCCAGTTCTGCATCCAGCAGGTCGGCGGCGCGGCTCGGGAACCCTTTGAGCCAGGCGGCCAGAGCCTCCAGCACCGCCTGCTCGCGGGCCGTGATTGGGGTGTGGCGCGCAGATTCCGTGGCAATCGCCAGACACTCGGAGGCGGTCGCAATCAGTTCCTTTCGGCCAAGGAGCAGGCAGAATAGGCCGCGCGCGCCATGGGCAAGGGCAAAGTCCGGGGCCCGGTCCAGGCAGGTTTCCAGATGTTGCGGCGTGGTTTTGCCGTGGGACAGGAATGCGCGCACTGTCAGGTTCCAGGCGGCCAGAGCCACATTGTCCACTAGGGTCACGTCATATCCGAACTGGTCACTAAGGCGCATGTTCTGCCTTTCAAATAAACGCAGCGGCAGATTGGCGGCGCCGCCTTTAAAAGATGCTGGCGGGCTCTGCGGCTAATAATAAGGTCTGTGGTAAAAATCCGCAGCCTTCTCATGAACTGCAAAACACAAAAAGGTGTTGGCAATGTGTAGAGGTCTGCCCCACCCTTGCCGTAACACTCATGTCGCTGCAGGTATTCGACTGTGAAGAGGGGCCCGTTTGCGGAGCAAGCCGGAAACGTCAACGCGGCCAGCAGCTTGGCGAAAGAATGCGAAAGAGTTGAGACCGATGGAAGCTCCCCGCTCCGGACCCCAGATCACCGTAACTGTGCTGGCCGCTGTCCTTCTGGGCCTGATCGCGCTCGGGGCCTACGGGCATGCGGGCCTGCGGCAGGTGGCGGCGGTCCTGATCGGGGCGGTGGCCGGGGTGTCGCTCTATCATGCCAGCTTTGGCTTCACCTCCGCCTGGCGCCGCATCGTCACAGAGCGGCGGGGGGCGGGGCTGCGGGCGCAGTTCGTGCTGATCCTGCTCACCAGCGTTGTCTCTTTTCCGCTGATTGCCTGGGGCAGCCAGCTGGGCTGGCCGGCGGGCGGCTTTGTCTTTCCTTTCGGCGTTGCGGCAGCCCTCGGGGCTTTCATGTTCGGCATCGGCATGCAACTGGGCGGCGGCTGTGGCTCCGGCACGCTGTTCACCGCTGGCGGCGGCTCAACCCGCATGATGGTCACCCTGGCCGCGTTCATTTTGGGCTCCGTTCTGGCAACCGCGCATTTTCACCTGTGGGCCCGCCTGCCCAAACTGCCACCCGTGTCCCTGATCCATGAATTCGGGCCCCATGGGGCGTTCCTGCTGACAGCCCTGGTGCTGGGAGGGCTGACCTATCTGACCATCCATCTGGAACGGACCGCCCATGGGACCCTGGCGGTGCCCCGGCCGACAGGGTCCATACTGACCGGGCCCTGGTCGCCTCTTCTGGGAGCGGTCATGCTGGCCTTTGTGGGCATCGCCACCTTTGTGGTCGTCGGCCACCCCTGGGGCATCACATCTGCCTTTGCCCTTTGGGGGGCAAAGGCCTTTGCGGCACTGGGCCTGCCGGTCGACACCTGGCCTTACTGGACCTGGCAGCGCAGCAGTCTGGAAAATTCCGTGCTGCGGGACACAACATCGGTGATGGATTTCGGTCTCATGCTGGGCGCCATGCTGGCCGCCGCGCTGGCGGGGCGCTTTACGCCGCGCTGGTGTCTAACCCGGCAGGACATGCTCACCGCCATTGCGGGCGGGCTGCTCATGGGCTATGGCGCCCGGCTCGCCTATGGCTGCAATATCGGCGCCTATCTCGGCGGTCTTGTGTCCGGCTCGCTTCACGGCTGGCTGTGGCTGGCCTTCGGTTTTCTTGGCAGCGTTTTCGGCACCCGTTTGCGCCAGCGGCTGCAAATCGGGGGATCAGCTTAAGTTCCGTAAGGTCAAGGACTTGAGGCGTCCCGCCCGGTACGATCTGTTGCATCCCGGACACAGATGGCACTTGCCGGAAGCTGAGGCGGCTCAGCGCGCAGAATTTTCTTGAGATGCCACATTTCAGTGGCCAGACTGAAACGGTCGTAAACAGCTGAAAGGAGGTGTGCCCATGTCTAGTGAGTATCGCAACGTGGCCCGGAAATCTGGGTGGAATGGAACGGTGCTGGAGCAGCCTCTGGAATCGAACGGTTTCACCGGGATCTGATCCGGACCTTCCGGGTCACGTCGATCTCATGGGAGGGCCGCTTAGCGGCCCTCTTTCTTTTTGGGATTTGGCAAGACCCGCTGGCCGGTCCTCAGATCAGTCCGACCGCCTTGCGCACCGCTTCATCGCGCAAGGAGCAATCAATGCCCCTGTAGGCGTCTCCGGCCGGGGTCGACAGCCAGCAGATCGCCTCGGCGACCCACTCGGCGGGAATATGGACGGACGGGTCAAGCTGGCTCACCGGATTGATGCCGGACGCCTTGATATCCACCTGCATCTGGGTCGCAACGGTTCCAGGGCTGAGCCCGACCACGCGGATGCCCTTGCCGCCGAATTCCTTGTCGCCGCAGCGGGTCAGGGAAAGCGCTGCCGCCTTGGATGCGCAATACTGGCTCCAGCCTTCCAGCGCGCCGGTGGCAGCTCCGGAAATGATATTGATAATCGTGCCCGCGCCCTGGGCCAGCATGTGGGGCGCCGCGGCCCGCATGCCGTGATAGACGCCCTTTACGTTGATATCGATGACCTGGCCCCAGGCCTCCGGGTCCGAGGACTCGATCCGGGAGATCGGCTCAATCACCCCGGCATTGTTGACCAGAATATCGAGGCTGCCAAAGGTCCCGATAGCCGTTTGTACCGCAGCTTCCACAGCGCTGTAGGTGGCCACATCACAGGCCAGCGCGACAGCTTCGCCGCCGCTGTCCCGGATCTCTGCGGCAATGCGCTCAATCGCCCCGCTGGAGCGGGCCGCCAGAACAACCTTGGCACCATATTTGGCAAAACTGCGCGCCGCTGCTGCGCCAATCCCGCGGCTGGCGCCGGTGATCAGAGCGGTTTTTCCGGACACATCAAACATTCATTCTCTCCAATCCAAAGGGGATGTTCGCATCCCGCTGTACTGAGCTTGGTATTCACCCATCTGCCTTGGTCGTAACCGGTGCGGCGCTGCGAATAAAGAGGCCCCTTGCTGCTGGGTCATGCAGGACGTACACGGAAGGGAGCGGCAGGCAACGTGAGGGGCTGCCGGAAAGCAGCGGGAGTGGTCTTCCGCAAGACGTACAGTATGTGAGTTGAGGAGGGAACAGCAATGGCGGGGCAGATCTGATGGCGGCGGAACGGTCAGCGCTGCGCAGCTTCCTGCGACAAGTGTATTTCGGTCATTCGGTGGGCGCACGTGTTTTCCGCTTCGGTCTTCTGGCGTTCGATCTCATCACCATCGGGTACTTCATCGCGTCTTCGGTTCTCGATCCAGACAGGCATTTTCACACGCTGGATTATGTGATTGCAGGGGTGCTGACGCTGGATTATGTCGCCCGGCTGATCGCCGCAGCCCGTCCCAGCCGATATCTGTTCAGCTTCACTTCCCTGGCCGATCTGGTGGTGATCGCCTCGCTGGTGGCCCCGGCCTTCCTGGAGAATTTTGCGTTTCTGCGCGTGGTCAGAATGCTGCGCCTGATGCGGTCCTATCACCTGCTCAAGGAATTGCGTGAGGCGTCGGAATGGTTCCGCCGCAACGAGGACATCCTGCAATCGGCGGTCAATCTGGTGGTGTTCATTTTCGTGGTGACCGCCATTGTCTTTGTGGTCGAGGATGACCGGAACCCCAACATCAACACCTATCTGGATGCGCTCTATTTCACGGTGACCACCCTGACCACCACCGGCTTTGGCGATATCACCATGACTGACAGTGTCGGGCGGCTGATGACGGTGCTGATCATGATTTTTGGCGTGGCCCTGTTCCTGCGGCTGGTCCAGACGATCTTCCGGCCCGCCAAGGCCCATGTGGTGTGCCCGGATTGCGGCCTGCGCCGTCATGATACGGATGCGGTCCATTGCAAACATTGCGGGCGGGTGCTGAACATTCCCACTGAAGGGGCCTGGGAATAGGACCTGGGTCCGTTGAGGCTCTCTTCTTCGCTGTGCCACTCGCCGAGTTGTGATCGCCCCGGTCTGGACAAACGGTGGCAAAGCCCGTTCTGTCGGGCGGCCCGCCCGGTTGTTCGGCGGGCCTGATCAGGCAAAGGAGCAGGACATGCGTTTGAAGACATGGTCACTGGCCGCAGCAGTGGCGCTTCTGGTCCTTGGGCTGGTCACGGGACCTTTGCAGGCGATGGAGGCGGCCGGTTGCGGCGAGGACACAGCCTGCAGTCTCAGCGGCGGTGACTACTACATCCACCTGCCGGAAACCTGGGCCGCATCTTCTGCGCGCGGTGCGATCTTCTTCCTGCATGGCCACCGGGGCAAGGCGGTCAATGCCATCCGCAACCAGAGCTTCCGCAAGATGGCCGATGAGCTCGGTGTTGCGCTCGTCGCGGTGCAAGGGGTACAGGGCACCTGGTCCTTTCCCACTGCACCGGAGCATTTGCGCAACGAGCCGCAATTTTTTGACGCGGTCCTTGCAGATCTGGAGAAGCGCTTCGGGATCGGCCGGACCCGCACACTCCTGTCAGGGTTTTCCTCCGGCGCATTCATGACCTGGTATCTGGCCTGTGACGACTCCCGCCGGTTTGCGGGATTTGCGCCGATTTCGGGAGCCTTTTGGGAACCGCTGCCGGAGAGCTGCCCGACCGGTGCGCCCTATCTGTTTCATGTGCATGGCACCAGCGATAAGGTGGTGCCGCTGGCCGGGCGCTGGCTGGGCGGACACAGGTGGAAACAGGGCGATGTTTACAAGAGTTTCGACGTCTGGCGCCGCCAGACCGGCCTGATCGCCACGCCACCGGAGACCTATCAGGACGGCGGTTTGAGCTGTGAACGATGGGTGCCGGAAAACGGTATGCTGGAGCTATGCCTGCATCAGGGTGGCCACAGCGTGGACGCCAAATGGATCCGGCGGGCCTGGACCAAACTCGGTGCGCTGAAGGGCTGGGTCCCGAAAAGCTGACAATCTGCCAATCCGTCCGTCGCCTGAAAGGGCCCCGGGCCATCATCTGAAAGGGTTTGTGTGTCACATTCCTCTGCCGCGCCTGGAGCGCTTTCCGGGCTTGTCGTACTGGACCTGTCGCGCATTCTGGCCGGTCCGACCTGTTCCCAGGTCCTTGGAGACCTTGGAGCGGAGGTCCTCAAGATCGAACGTCCGGGCCGGGGGGATGATACGCGCGGCTGGGGACCGCCCTTCCTCAAGGATGGCACCGGCGCGGAGACCGGCGAAAGCGCCTATTATCTTTCTTCAAACCGCAATAAGGCATCCGTTGCCATTGATCTTGCCAGTCAAGAGGGCCAGGCGCTGATCTCGGATCTGGCTGCACGGGCCGATATCCTTCTGGAGAATTTCAAGGTCGGCGACCTGAAGCGCCGGGGGCTAGATTATGTCACGCTGAAGAACCGCAATCCGGGACTGATCTATTGTTCCATTTCCGGTTTTGGTCAGACGGGCCCCTATGCCCACCGGCCCGGATATGACTTTCTGATCCAGGGCATGGGAGGGATCATGTCGCTGACCGGCTTTGCCGATGAGGCGGGTGGAACGGAAACCAAATGCGGGGTCGGCATCGCCGATGTCATGTGCGGCATGTATGCGGCGGTCTCCATTCTGGCAGCACTCACGCACCGCCACAAAACAGGTGAAGGCCAGCATGTCGACATCTCTCTTCTGGACGCCCAGGTCTCCTGGCTGATCAATCAGGGTGTGGGCTATCTTGTCTCCGGGGAGGTGCCTGGCCGTCTCGGCAATGGCCATCCAACCATCGTTCCTTATGAAACTTTTCCGGCCTCCGACCGGTCCTTCATTCTGGCGGTGGGCAATGACGGTCAGTTCCGCGCCTTCTGCGCAGTTGCCGGGGCGCCCGGCCTTGCAGACGATCCGCTTTTTGCCAAAAACGCTGACCGGGTGCGCAACCGGCAGAAGCTCGTGCCGCTGATCCGGCGCCTGACCATTGAGCGCAGTGCGGCAGACTGGATCAAAAGACTGGAACAGGCCGGTGTGCCCTGCGGTCCGGTGAATGATCTTGGCCAGGTGTTTGCCGATCCGCAGGTGCGCGCCCGGGAGATGCAGATCACGCTGCCGCATCCACTCAGCGGTACCGTGGATCTGATCGGCTCGCCCATCAATCTGGAAAAAACGCCCGTGCGCTATGACAAGGCTCCGCCACTTCTCGGCGCTGATACTGCCGATGTCCTGACGCGCCATCTGGGCCTGACGGAGGCTGAGCTGACCGGCCTTGCCGAGCGCGGGATCGTGGATCTGGGAGCTTAAAATCCGCCCTCACATGCTGGAGACGGCTTTTCAGGACGTGAGGCGAAAGCACCGCGTGAAAACCGGGAGCCGCACGCATGTGGTGCTGGACCCGCGCAGTCCCTTGCGCCTATGTTGCACTCGCGAAAAGAAGAAATTGCCCCCGGCTGGAACCGGAGGGCAGGGAGGCTGCAAGATGATCATCTGCCGGACGAAGGCGGAGATGCGCAACACCGTGCAAAGCTGGCAAAGGGCGGGCGGGACGGTCGCCCTTGTGCCCACAATGGGCTATTTGCATGAGGGCCATTTAAGTCTTGTGCGCATGGCCCGCACCAGGGCGGACCGGGTGGTGGCCAGTATTTTCGTCAATCCGGCGCAGTTCGGTCCGAACGAGGATCTGAGCACCTATCCGCGCGACGAGGCGCGCGATTTAGAGCTGTTGAAGGCGGAGGGGGCAGATGCCGTGTTCCTGCCTCCCGTTGAGGAAATGTACCGGCCGGGCGGCGGCACGTTTGTTGAGGTGCCGGAGCTGTCCGGCATTCTTCAGGGGGCCCTGCGGCCCGGGCATTTCCGCGGGGTCGCGACGGTCGTAACCAAACTCTTCAACATTGTGACCCCGGATTGCGCGGTCTTCGGCGAGAAGGATTACCAGCAGCTGACACTGATCCGGCAGATGGTGCAGGATCTGGACATGCGGCTTGAGATTATCGGCCATCCGACCGTGCGTGAACCGGACGGGCTTGCCATGTCCTCCCGCAATGTGCGCCTGTCGGAGGCACATCGCAAGGAGGCAGCCGTTTTGAACCGGGCCCTGAACCGTGCGCGGTGCCTTGCGGAGACCGGGCAGACGGTTGCGGATCTGGCTGAGGCGGTGCGCGCGGACCTGAATACGGCGCCGTCCGCACGGGTGGAAAGCGTTGACATCTGCGATGCAAGGACACTTGAAGAGCTCTCCGGCCCCCTGGACCGCCCGGCTGTGGTGCTGCTGGCCGTCCGCTTTGGCGGTGTTCTGCTGATTGACCAGCGTGTCCTGGCCCCGCCCCCGGATCTGGCCCCAAACCTTCCCTTGGCGCCGGCCACGTGAACGGGCCGGTTTTTCCCTTCAGATAAGGAAGACGCATGAGCGCGCAAGCCCCCCTCCGCCGCATGACGGCCCCCCAGATTGCCAGGCGCAAAGGCGGGGAGCCGATTGTCTCCCTGACCTCCTACCACGCACATACGGCTGCCATTGTCGACAGCCACGCGGATTTCATTCTGGTGGGCGACAGCCTTGGCATGGTGATGCATGGCATGGATTCCACGGTCGGCGTGTCTCTGGAGCTGATGATCATGCATGGCAAGGCAGTGGTGCGCGGTACGAAGCGCGCGCTTGTTGTCGTTGACATGCCCTTCGGCACCTATGAGGAAAGCCCGTCCGCCGCCTTCCGAAACGCGGCGCGGGTGATGAAGGAGACCCAGTGCGGAGCGGTCAAGCTGGAGGGCGGCACGCGCATGGCGGAGACGATCCGGTTCTTGAGCGAGCGCGGCATACCGGTGATGGCGCATATCGGCCTGACCCCGCAATCGGTGCATGTCATGGGCGGTTTCAAGACCCAGGGACGCCAGGAAGGCGATTGGGACCAGCATGTTGAGGATGCGGTGGCCGTGAGCGAGGCCGGGGCCTTTGCGGTGGTTCTGGAAGGGATGGTGGAACCGCTGGCGGCCCGTATCACGAAAGAAATCCCGATCCCGACCATCGGTATCGGCGCCTCGGCGCAGTGCGACGGCCAGATCCTGGTGCTGGAGGACATGCTGGGCCTCAACCCCGCGCCGCCGAAATTCGTCAAGGTCTATGGTGATCTCGGCGGGCAGATCGAAGCGGCGGTCAAGGCCTATGCGCAAGAGGTGAAGGACCGGAGCTTCCCGGGCGCTGATCAGGTGTATCAGCTGGCCCGGAAAGACTAAGTACAAAGCTGGCGAAAACGGAGCCTTTATTTGAATGTAAATAAACGCCCGATTTGCGGCTGCACATCCGTGTGTCAGGGCTTATCTTAGCGGCCATGCTGATGACCAGACCCAGTTTCGACACGCTTTACGACGCCCTGCTCAACCGGGACCCCTCCTATGACGGGCGCATGTTTGTCTGTGTGGCGACCACGGGTATCTTCTGTCGGCTCACTTGTCCGGCACGCAAACCGAAACCGGAAAACTGCACCTTTCAGGAGACGGTGGCTGCCTGTCTGGAGGCAGGCTTCCGCCCTTGCAAGCGCTGCAAGCCGACGACACCGGAAGCGAGCGCCGATCCTGTGATTGCCTCGCTGGTACAAGCTTTGGAGGCGCGGCCCGGATACCGCTGGGGCGAGCCGGATCTGGTGCGCAGGGGGCTGGACCCGTCCACCGTGCGGCGGGCGTTCAAGCGCCAGTTCGGCATGACCTTTCTGGAAATGGCCCGCCAGCGCCGCCTGCAGGATGGTTTTTCCGCGCTGGCCGATGGCGGCAAGGTGATCGATGCGCAGATCACGGCCGGGTTCAATTCGCCAAGCGCCTTCCGTGCAGCGTTTTCCAAAGCCCTTGGGCAGGCTCCGGGCACGTTTTCCCAGGATCCGCTTTTGGTTGCGGATTGGGTGCCGTCCCCCCTCGGGCCTCTGGTTGCCGTCACCGACGCCTCCCGGCTGCACCTGCTGGAGTTTCTTGACCGCAAGGCGCTTCCGGCGGAGGTCCGGAAACTGAACGGCTTTGCGAAAGGCCGGATCGGGTTTGGCCGGACAGCTGTCACCGACCAGATCCAGGAGGAACTGGACCGGTTTTTCAAAGGGCAGTCTGCGGGGTTTCAGACCAAACTTGCGCTGCATGGCACCGCCTTTACCCGGGATGTCTGGCGGGCTCTGATGGACATTCCTGCGGGGCAAACAAAAAGCTATTCCGACCTCGCCCGGACGCTCGGCAGACCGGAGGCCGTGCGGGCGGTTGCGCGGGCCAATGGCGCCAACCAGATCGCCATTGTCGTACCCTGTCACAGGATCCTCGGGGCTGATGGTTCTCTGACCGGCTATGGCGGCGGGCTCTGGCGCAAGCAGCGCCTGATCGAGGTCGAACAGGGCTACCGAACCTGATCCAAACCGGTTTGCTGTTGTGGGTCGCAGGAGCTGTTTTATTGATTTTTATGGCTTTTTTACTTCAAGGTTGAAATGTTCGTGCTGGTCTTGAAGCAAAAAATCCCAAAGGTCTTGCACCGGATGATTGAAATTTTAACTTTCCTCCCCTAATTTCCTTTCATTGAAAGACCATCATTCCGGTCAAGGACCGGGCGTCGGGAGGTCGATATGACCCGTGATGATTTTGTTCGTGAATTCCGGAACCGCAGTGGCACCTGGCAGGCTCTTGCCGGGGTGTATGCGCTTCTTGTCGGATTAATGGCTCTGACCGGCTACATGATTACGGGTTGAGCCCTATAACCTTTGATGTGAAACGTGCCGCTGGCCTGGAAAGGTGCCTTTCGGGGCGCTTTGACGTGTTTTGGCCAGGGGCTGATTGCACTTTTTTAAAACGTATTCGGAGCGGAAATATATGCAGAAAAAAGCACCCAACCTGTTTGTGAGAACACTGGGGCTAGGCATCTTGGGCACCGGCGGGGTTGCCTTTGCGTCTGCCCTTGCAGCCTCAGATATTGCCGGGGCTGTGTCCGACGAGGTGATTGCCGGGCAGCGGACAGCCCTCGCAGCCGCGACAGCAGGGCAGGGCTTCGGCCCCCAGGCGCCGCGGGATCTGGCGTCTTCTCAAGGCAACAATCTGCGCTCCTTTGGCCGGGCGCCTGCCAGCGCAGAGATGAACCTTTGCAATATCCATTTTCATGAAAACGCTGAGCACAGGGGCGGCCAGTTCACGACCTTCGCCGGCAATGGCGATGGCAAAGGCTACGGTACCGGCTTCAAATATGACGGCAGCCTGAGCGATGCGGAACTGGCGCCGCTGGCCCAGCCGGTCGGATCAAGCGATCATGGTGATCTTGAGCCGGGCGATACGATCGAAATCCACTTCGTCTTCTCCTCCGCGCAGATCACGCCGGGCCCGTCTCTGGGGGCCTGTATCAGCAAGTCGATTGCCAATCCGCAGCTGCGGGTGGAGGCCGTTGTCGCGGTTCTGGTGAACGATCCGCAGGCGGCCGATTTCCAGGACATGGCCAAGGTGGAAAAGATTGGCGATCTGTATCAGGCCGTGAACATTCCTGCAGATCTGGGCACGCCAGTCAGTTATTCCGGCTCGACCACGGGTCCCAGCTACAACGAGAAAGGCTCGCCGTTCCAGGTCTCCTGGAATGTACGGCCGAATGTGGTGAAGCTCGACATCAACTCGGTCGGTGCCTGGCTCTCCGACAATCAGTTTGACGAAAAATACGCCCATGGGGTGCGCAATCTGGTCGTCAATCCGGATCTGCTGTCGCCAATCACCAACTAAAGCGCTTCCCATTCATGGCGGGCAACCTGATGTAACGCGATTTGCACCAGGCATCTTCAAGAAAGAGGAAAAACCCCCTTCGGCGCCTGTGCCGGAGGGGGTTTTTGCAGGGAAAAGGGGGCGCGCCTATTGCGGCCCGCCCGGGGTGTCCGTGCCCCGCTCTTCCAGAAGAGTTGTCAGCCAGTTCGGGTCCATTTCGGGTACTGATGACAGAAGAAGGTCCGTGTAGGGATGATGGGGCGGGGTGAACATCTTGTCCTTCGGCCCTTGTTCCACCACCTTGCCCTTTTGCATCACCACCACTTCATCGGCAATCGAGCGCACGGTGGCGAGATCGTGGGTGATGAACATATAGGCCAGATCAAGGTCCTGCTGCAGCCGGTCGAGCAGTTTCAGGATACCTTCCGCCACCAGCTGGTCTAGCGCGCTGGTGACTTCATCGCAGATGATGAAGGCCGGATCGGCCGCCAGGGCCCGGGCAATGCCGACCCGCTGTTTCTGGCCGCCGGACAGTTCCGGCGGATAGCGGTTGTAGAACTTCGCCGGATCCAGCTCGATCAGGTCCAGCAGTTCATCCACCCGGTTCTTCAGCGCCGTGCCCTGAAGTCCCCCATAGAACTGGGCCGGTCGGCCGATAATGTCGCTGATACGGATCTTCGGATTCAGCGCCGTGTCGGCCATCTGATAGATCATCTGCACCTGGCGCAGCTGGTCCTTGGTCCGATCCTGATAGCGGGGCGGCAACGCTTCTCCGTTGAAGAGGATCTGCCCGGTGGTGGGCGGCAGCAGGCCGGTGATGCAGCGGGCGGTGGTCGATTTGCCGGAACCGGACTCGCCCACAACAGCCACTGTCATGCCGGGGTGAATGTCAAAGGAGACATTTTCCAGCACCTTGGTCTTGCCATAGGCCGCATCGATAGCCTGGACGGAGACGATCGGCACGGCGGCCGGATCGGCCGGGCGCTGTTTCTGGGGCCGTTTGAAGCTGCGCACCGCCCACAGGCTCTTGGTGTAGTCTTCGCTCGGCGAGTCCAGCATCTGTTCGGTCGGTGCTTCCTCCACCTCCTCGCCCTTGAGCAGCACCTTGATCGTGTCGGCCATCTGGGCCACCACCGCCAGATCGTGGGTGATGTAGATGGCAGCTGTGTTGAACTGGTCGACAATGTCGCGGATGGCGGCCAGAACCTCGATCTGCGTGGTCACATCAAGAGCGGTGGTCGGCTCATCAAAGATGATCAGATCCGGCCGGCAGGCCATGGCCATGGCCGTCATGGCCCGCTGCAGCTGACCGCCGGATACCTGGTGGGGATAGCGGAAGCCGATTTCCTCCGGATGGGGCAGCCGCAGGCGGCGGTAAAGCTCCATCGCATCTTCCTGCGCTTCCACGCGCTTCTGGATGCGGTACTGGATCGGGGCTTCGGTGTGCTGGTCGATGATCCGGTGAGCCGGATTGAACGAGGCGGCCGCCGATTGGGCCACATAGGCAATGCGCGAGCCGCGCAGGGCCCTTAAATCGCTTTGCGGGGTGGTGGTCAGCTCCATGCCGTCAAATTCAATGGAGCCGCCGGAAATCCGGCATCCGTCGCGGGCAAAGCCCATGGAGGCAAGGCCAATGGTCGATTTGCCAGCGCCCGATTCTCCAATCAGGCCCAGGACTTCACCCTTGTGGAGGGTCAGGTCCACCCCATGCACGATCTCGACCCAGCGGTCGTCGGAATAGCCCTCAATGCGAAGGTCCTTGATATCGAGCAGAATGTCTTTTTTCGGCACCATGCTCACACCTCCTTCAGGCCAGAGGACCGGAACAGCATCCAGTCGACCACAAAATTCACCGCAACGGTCAGCAACGCGATGGCTGCCGCCGGAATGAGTGGGGTTAATTCGCCAAAGGAAATCAGCGTCGCGTTTTCCCGCACCATGGAGCCCCAGTCCGCCGTGGGCGGCTGGATGCCGAGCCCCAGGAAGGAGAGCCCGGCGATCAAAAGGAACACGAAACAGAATTCCAGGCCGAATTCTGCCACCAGCGGTGCGGTGGAATTGGGCAGGATTTCCTTGCGGATCAGATACCAGGTGCCTTCTCCGCGCAGTTTGGCTGCTTCAATATAATCCATCACCACCACATTTCCGGCCACCGCCCGGGTGAGGCGGAAGACGCGCGGTGAATAGATCAGAGCCACGATCAGCACGATCACCGGCAAGCTGGTGCCAAATATGCTGAGCATCAGAAGGGCAAAGATCAGCGACGGTACGGACATGATCACATCCGCGGCCCGGCCCATGAGCTGGTCGAACCAGCCCCCCTTTGTGGCCGCAAGCAAGCCTGCAAGCGCGCCGATAAAAAAGGCGAGCCCGGTTGCCGTCAGTGCCAGGCCGACCGAGTTTCGCGCCCCGAAGATGATGCGGCTGAACATGTCGCGCCCAAGCTGGTCGGCGCCGAGAAGCATGGTGGCATCGGCCGGGGCGAAGGCAGAGGAAATCACTTCCGCTTCCCCGAAAGGGGCAATGACGGGCGCGAAAAGTCCGGCAATCGCATAGGTGAAAATCACGAACATGCCAAAGGCGGCGGTCAAGGGTGCGGTCTTCAGTTCCTTGGAGATGCCGTCCGGGGTGACAAGGATCAGGAATTCGCGGAAAGCATAGGAGACCCCGGCGGCCAGGGCCAACAGGCCGGCGGCGGTGGTGATGAAGCGCAGGGCCTCGACCCCGCCGACAATGCCCGCCACGAAGGAGATCAGGGTGAGGGAGAAGATCAGCAGGAAAATCTGCTTCTGCTTGAAATAGGCTGCCAGGCAGGAGGCCCCGATCAGCAGCGCGTAATAGGCAATAACGAAGGTGCTCATGGCGCGATCCTCACTTCGGGTGCCGCAAACGCGGATTGGTCAGGATAGCGCCCACATCCGCTGCCAGATTGAGCAGGATGAAGGTCGCGGCGAAGATCAGGCAGCAGGCCTGCACAACGGGGAAGTCGCGCTTCGACACTGCGTCCACCAGAAGCTGGCCGACGCCGGGATAGACGAACACCACTTCCACCAGCACCACACCGGTGATCAGATAGGCCAGGTTCAGCGCGACCACATTGATGATCGGCGCCCAGGCATTGGGCAGGGCATGCCGGACGATTACCTTCCAGGGGGGGACGCCCTTCAGGCGGGCCATTTCGATATAGGGGGAAGCCAGCAGATTGATGATCGCGGCGCGGGTCATGCGCATCATGTGGGCGGTCACCACCAGAACCAGTGTCAGCGCCGGCAGGAAGGTCCGGTGCAGCAATTCGCCGAAGCTCATGTCGGAGCTGAGGCTGGCAATCGCAGGGAAATAGTTGGTCTTGACCGCCAGATAAAGGATCAGGATGTAGCCGAGAAAGAACTCCGGGGAGCTGATGGAGGTAAGCGTCACCACATTGACAACACGGTCGAACAGGGTGTTGCGCAGCAACGCGACGATGATCCCCAGCAGGATCGAGATGGGAACCGCGATCACCGCCGCATAGGCGGCCAGGAACAGGGTGTGGACGAACCGGCCGCCAATCGCTTCGCTGACCCGCTCACCGGAGATGAGCGAGACACCGAAATCCCCGGTCAGCGCTCCGCCGAGCCAGTGCAGATAGCGTAGTGGGGCCGGCTGATCCAGCCCGAGCTTTTCCCGCAAGGCGGCAACGGTTTCAGGTGTGGCTGACTGTCCCAGCACCGCCTGGGCGATGTCTCCAGGGAGAAGTTCGACGGCAAAGAAAATCAGGATCGAGATCACGAAAAGCGTGATCAGCCCCAAGCCAAGCCTTTTCAGGATCAGCTGCAGGATATCCCCCATATGTTCCTCCAGTTTTAGAGCGTGCCGCGTTTTTTAAGGGTTCGTCCGGTTTGGCCTTTTAGGTGAAATCTTTCGATTTCAGGCAGCGGAAGGCAAATCCTTGTCAACGCGGTGGGCTTCTGGACATCCGGCGCCCCTGTTGGCCGGAATTGTGCCGGGCCTGGACCTGTTTGCGGTCCTTGGTGTGTCTTTGTTTGAAAAGAAAGCCCGGCGGTCAGATCCGGGGCGGCCCCTGATTGGGAGGGCCGCGCCCGGCATGAAGACGGCGGCAGGTGCCGCCATGAGCCTTAGGCCTCGAACCACCAGCGGTGGGTGCCGCGGGCGCCATCCACTTCCCAGGAGGCGGAAACGCTCGGGCCGTGTTTGACATTGCTGCGCCGTGCATAGACGAAATTGACGAACATCGGCAGCACGGTCCCGCCATCGTCGCGGGCCAGCAGGCACATCTCGTGATACATTTCCGCGCGCCGGGTCTCGTTCAGCTCGGCCTTGGCCTGCAGCAACAGTTCGTTGAACCGGGCATTCTTCCAGTGGGACTCGTTCCAGGCCGCATCGTCCTTGTAGGCCAGCGTGAAGATGTTGTCCGGCGTCGAACGGGCGCCCCATTTGACGAAGACGAACGGTTTTTTCAGCCACACATCCGACCAGTAGCCATCGGACGGCTCACGGACAGGCGTCAGGTCGATCCCGGCCTTTTTGGCCTGCTGGGAGTACAGCACCGCCATGTCGACGGCGCCTGGCAGCACGCTGTCCGTGGCCGACAGGCTGACCGAAAGATTTTCCATGCCAGCCTGCTTCAGATGCCATTTGGCCTTTTCCGGGTCGTAGGTCCGCTGCGGGATATCCTCTGGAAAATAAGGCATGTTCGGTGACACATGGAAGTCATTGCCCGGAATGCCGGTGCCGAAGGCAATCTTTTCAACGATCTCCTCCCGGTCGATGGCCAGTTTCAGCGCCATGCGCACATCCACATTGTCAAACGGGGCGGTATCGCAGAACATGGGCAGGGTGATCGCCGAGCCGGAGGGGATGTTGTCGAGCTCAACATCCGGGCGGCGCTGCAGCAGTGCCATGGTCTTCAGGTCGACGGACGAGATCGCATCCACATCGCCGGTCACCAGTGCGGTCTGGCGGGCATTGGGATCGTTCAGCACGGTCATGTCGATCCGGTCGAACCAGGCGCCTTCCCGGTGCCAGCCGTCATGGCGCACCAGGGAGGTGCCGATGCCGAATTCGTTGCGCTCGATCTTGTAGGGGCCCGCGCCGATCCCGCTTTCCCAGTCCACGGACCCGTCCCCGGTGGCGGGCAGCATGACCAGGTGATAGTCGGTCATGATCCAGGGCAGATCGGCAAAGCCCTGGTCCAGCTCGATGACGATATGGCTGTCGCCATCGGCCTTGATGTCGACCACGCTGTCCAGCAGCGCCTTGGCGGCCGAGGTGGACTTTTCCCCCCGGTGGAAGTTCAATGAGGCAACCGCGTCCTTCGCGGTGAATTTGCGCCCGTCATGGAACGTCGCGTTCGTGTCAAGCTCAAACGTCCAGACCTTGGCATCGGGGCTGGCTTCCCAGCCGACCGCCATATCCGGGCCCAGGGTGTTTTCCTCGGTGATCTCGGTCAGATAGCTGCGGTGCGTATGCGCCAGCTGGATGGAATAGACACTTTGATAAGTGCCGGGATCGTGGCTGTCGCTGGTGTTGCCATCATGCACGCCCAGCCGGAATGTGCCGCCGCGCTTGGGCTGCGCCTTGGCCTCTGACGTCCAAAGTCCCGTTGCGGTGGAAGCGGTGACCCCTGCCAGCATGGAATAGTGCAGGAACTCGCGCTTGGAGATGCCGCCTTTGCGAGCGGCTTTTTCCAGATTGCCGAGCAAGTCAGGATTCTTGGATTGTGTCATGGTAACTCCCCTTGGTAAGTCTTGATTGCGTGGGGCTGGCCCGGCGCTTGCCGCAGACTGTCCCAAATGTAGTTCGTGCGGGTTTCCGGTATTGGTAAAGCTCATAGATGCTGTTGCACCAGCAAAACATGAACCGTACCCGCGAGGCTACCCTTTCATTAAAAATCTTGAGAGCCCATTTGGTGCATGGCGTAACATTATTTTTTTCGCGGCGCAGCCCGAAAGTCACCCATTTTCTTTATTTTTTTGTCATGCATCGGGGTTCCGATGCTAGTGAGAGGTTAAATATTGAGAGAGATTTGAAGTTGAGCTTTCTCCGGGCCTGGAAATATTGAGTTTTACTTTCAAGTCAGGCCGATGAGAAGTTGAGCCCAGTCTTTTTCCGACCGGCAGGATACGCAAGTAGCTGGAAATAAGTCAAAAATATGCGGTGGTTTGGCGTTTTGCGCGGCCTGGGATACTTGGGAAGACTTTGGCAGGCTGCGTGGAGAGCGGAAGGGCAGGTCCCCTTTCTGCGTCAAAGAAGCGGGTCAGAGGCGCTCCGCGCCAAGTGCATTCCGGCAAAAGGCGGAAACCGCCTTTGTCAGCCCTGCCTCATCCACGGGCTGATCGCGGCTGAGCGTGTCCTCGACTGCGCCGTGAAAGGCGCTGAACAGCATGACCGCGCTCAGATGCGGGTCCGGCACATGCCAGGCCCCGGCCGCCATGCCGTCTTTCAGCACCCCGGCGAGCAGGGCGGTCACGGGATTGTCCGACTTCAGGGACCGGTTTGCAGGCCGGTACTCATGAAAGACCAGATCGTGCAGAGGGACATTTTGCAGATAGGCCGCCACGCAGGAGGACATGCAGGTGTCGAGCCTGTCCGGCCAGCTGCCAGCGCATTGGTCGAGCGCAGCCACAACGGTCTGGTGAAAGTCAGAAATATAGCGCACCCGCAAGGCGGCCAGAATCTGGTCCTTGGTGTTGAAATAGGTGTAAAACGTTCCCTTGGCCACCTCCGCACCGGCAACGATCTCGCTGACGTTGGTGGCTGCAAAGCCCTTTAGCAGAAACAGCGTCTGGGCGGCATCCATCAGGTCTTCGCGCCGCTCTTCTGCCGGTTTCTTGCGTGGTTTTTTGACCGTTGTATCCGTCATGCCCGTGTCTCTGCCCTCGTCCTTGTGCTGAAACGGCCCTTTTGAGAGGGACCTTTAGCAGATTCGCCGCCCAGTTTTGGTGTGAGCCCCTTCTTTTACAGGGCCATCTCGGCCGTCCATTACATGATCCTTTCCGGAGCGCAGGCCAAGGACGAGGGCAGCCGCCAGCAGCGCGATCAGGCTCTGCAGGGGCAGGGCCCAGCCTCCGCTCCAGTCATGCAACAGCCCTGTCAGGACGGGACCGGCGGCCGCAATCAGATAGCTGGCGGTCTGAACCATGCCCGAGAGCTGGATCATCTGCCGGTGCCCGCTGGTGCGTTTGATGAAAAGGACCCCCGGCAGCCCCAACCCGGCGCCCAGCCCGAGACCCAGGAGCGTGCAAGCGGCCGGAGCTGCAGGAACTGGTGCGAGCCAGACCCCCAGCAGACCCAAAATGCACAGCAGGCAGGCGCCGGTGATATGCAGATGCTGGCCCGGATGGCGCGCGGCGTGGGCAGGGGCGAAAAACGCGCCAAGCGCAACGGCAACAAAGCACAGGGCCAGATAAATCCCGGCGAGGGAGGCTGTCGTGCCCCGGGCGATGAGAAGGGCCGGCAGCCAGGCCAGCACCGCATAGAAGACCAGGGACATGAGGCCGAAAAAGCTGATCAGGCTCCAAGCGGTCGGGTGAGTCAGGAGCCAGCGCCAGGACGGTGCCGGATGGTCTGTCTGCTTCGGTTGCGGTCGCGTGCGCAGAAAGGGCGTAAGCGCGGCCAGCGCGAGCAAGGCAGGGACGGCGGCGGTCCCCAGCGAAAGGGAAAAGGAGCCCCCGGTAGCATGATAGACCGGAACCGCAAGGGCTGCCATGGCCGCGCCGCCAAGGCCCATCATCATGGCAAAGATCCCCATCATCAGGCCCATCTTTTCCGCTGCGAAATGCTGGCGGACAAAGACCGGTGTCAGCACGTTGAGCAGCGCAACGCCGATGCCCGCCACCACCATGCCCGACAAGAGGCCAGGCGTGCCAAAGGACCGGAGCCCGATCCCCAGTGTCAGGATCAGCATGCCCAGAAACAGGGCCCGCTCTTGCCCGAACCGTTGTCCGGCAAAGGCGGCAAAGGGTGAGAACAGGCCCATGCTCAAGGCGGGCAGGCTGGTCACGAGCCCGGCGGTTAACGGGCTCAGATCCATGTAGGGCACCAGCGGGCCGACTCCGCCGAAGACAATGCGCAGATTCAGGCAGACCAGTAGAAACGCGGTGAGGACAAGGGCGCCATTGGGCGGGCGGAGGCCCGTTTCGAGAGGGCATGTGCGGGGCATGAGACCATCCTGAGATCACAAAGGGGGGAGGCAGGCAGGATGCCTTTCAGAGCGGCCCGGCTCGGGGAAGGGGCGCCCTCTGGGTTTCCGGCAGCATGAGAGATATAAATATTGACTGACCGTCGGTCAATACAAATCGTACCGCGAAACTCTGTTGCCTTTTGGAGCTGTTGAGACCGCCAGCGGTGTCATACCAACCTCAATAGATAGAAACCCATCTGATGGCGCTGGTCCGGATTGGCCGGCAAGGCGCGTTGCGCCGGACGGCCTGGTTGGCCGTTCAAGCGGCGCAACGCAGTCCGGCGGGCCGGAGCAGGCCACCGAGGCCGTGTTTGCGGACTGTTCAGCTACGTCCCAGGTTTTGAACGATAAACCATATCGCCCTGCAACCTGCTCCTTGCCGAACAGTCCCCAAACACTGTCAGATCGGTTCCTATCTAGTGAGGTTGGTATCAGGCCCGGAATACCGGCCGTCAGAGCCACGGTGCTGGCGCTGGCATGGGCAATGCGATATAGGGGGGAGCCAAGATTAAATGCACGCCATGTCACTTCCGACATCTCTCTGAGATCCCACATAAGTCTCCGAAAAGACTGGAGAACAGCAGGTCATGTCCGCTGCTGATACGGAACTTGCGCCCGAAGGGCTGGAAGGCACCCAACGAAAACTGGCCGCGCTGGCCGTCTTCGTGACCCTTGTGCTCGTCGTGCTCGACGGGGCGATTGCCAATGTGGCGCTGCCCAGCATCGCGGCGGCCCTGAACGCACCGCCGTCCGAGACAGTCTGGGTGGTGACCGCCTATCAATTGGCGCTTGTTATGGGCATCCTGCCAAGCGCGGCGCTGGGGGAAAGCTTGGGCCATGCCAGGGTCTACCGGGCCGGGCTTGTGCTGTTCCTGACAGCTTCCCTCTTCAGCGCCCTGGCACCCTCGCTGCCCTGGCTGGTCGTGGGGCGGTTTCTGCAAGGGGCGGGCGCCTCGCCACTCATGGGCCTGGGACTGGCCTTGCTCCGCTTTATCTTTCCGCCTGCGCATATGGGGCGGGCCATTGGCTGGATTTCCACGATCATCGGGCTGACAGCTGCCTGCGCGCCAACGGTGGGGGCGGGCATTCTGTCTCTTGTCAGCTGGCCCTGGCTGTTTGCCGTCCATTTGCCCATTGGCCTGGCCGCGTTGCTGGCCGGGTTCAATCTGCCAAAATCGGGAGGCAGCGGCCGGGCGCTCGACAAGGGGAGTGTTGTGCTGAACGGAACAGCCTTTGCAGCCTTTGTTCTGGGGGCAGGCCAGATGGTGTCCCGGCCCCTTCTCGGCGGAGGACTTCTGCTTCTCAGTGTGGCCTGTTTTGCGATTCTGATCCGCCGGGAAGCCCCCAAGGAGGCGCCGCTCATTCCGCTCGACCTTCTAAGAAACCCGTCGATCCGGATTTCCGTGCTGACTTCCGTGTGCAGTTTCTCCGCGCAAATGGCGGCGCTGGTGTCTTTGCCCTTTCTCTACCAGCACGAATTCGGCATGAGCGTACTGGCGACCGGGCTGGCCCTGACACCCTGGCCGCTGACGATTGCCTTTGTTGGACCGCAGGCGGGCCGTCTTGTGGATGCGGGTGTACCGGGCGGGGTTTTGTGCGCGGCCGGGGGCACCCTTCTGGCCACTGGCATCGGCCTGATCGCGCTCTGGCCCGAAACCGGCAGCATGATCCCGGTTGTTTGTTTCACCATATTATGCGGGGCCGGGTTCGGCCTGATCCAGGTGCCCAACAACCGCAACATTCTGGTCGCGGCCCCAAAGGCGCGCAGCGGTGCGGCCGGCGGTATGCAGGGCACGGCCCGCCTGAGCGGCCAGACCTTGGGTGGCCTGTTGATGTCCCTCCTCTTCAGCCTGCCGATCGCCTCCGTCCTCGCCTTGCGCACTTGCCTTGCCTGCGCTGCCGGACTGGCCCTGCTGGGCGGCCTGATCAGCCTGTTGCGGATCGGTCTGGACAAGACGCGGGAAGAGGCGGGGGGCTGATCCCACTTTATGTTTCTAAGTGTGGTTTTCGAATTTGAAATACGCTCCGGCGGTGACGGCTAAAATGAGGCGTATTTTCAAATTCACCAAACGAGCACCAAACGAGCAGGTGGCCGCCGGAATGACGCTATGTATAAGGTCCCGCCAGCCGTCATTTTGACTTGGTGCCGAACTGTGCGCGCAAGCTGTCCGTCAGCCTGTCACAGCCGCCATATTGTTCGACAGTGCTCTTGAGCACCTTGCGGGCATCCGCATCGGAAAACGAAGGATCGTCTTTTCCTTCCAGCACAAATTCCGAAAGCGTTGCAGCGCGGAACCAGCTCTCCATCTCCATGACATCGGCATAGATGGGTGTTGCGGGGCCGCAGCCATTGTCCTGCATCAGGCTTTCCAGGCCTGGGCGCAGGTCCGGAAGATCGTTGCCACAGTATTTTTGAGCCAGAAAATGCGCCGCCATCAGCATGTCGAGACCGAAAAAAGGACCCGGCATTTCGCCTTTTTTGATTTCCAGCTTGCTGTCGCACCGGTCCGTTGCCCCTGCCACCTCCGCGGAACCTGCCATGAGACAAAAGGCCAGGGGGACAAGCGCGAAATGGGAAAGAGATCTGAAGAATGTCAAAAGCTTAGCCTTGAAAGGAGGTGGCCCTGAAAGAAGGTGACGCGCAACCAGGCGATGCGAAACGTGCTGTGCAATCCTACAACTTAAGCTGAACCTTATGAAGCGTATGTGTCAAAAAAATGCCGACCTTGATGAAGCCGTAGTCGCGGCGGACGGAGCCGCCTCCGGTGCGAGCTAGCGAATCCGGGATTGTCTTGGTGGCGGAAGGTGTGCCGGTGAACCAGAAGTCCAATCGGCTATTGCCTTTTCAATGGCAGAAAATCCTTTGGAGCCTTTTTCCAGAGTAAAAATGCCGCGCTTTCCGTTCTCGAACACGACAGGAAGATCGATCCAGCCTCGTCCTTTCAGCAGATTTATATTTTCCGCACGCTCCTGCGGCAAGTTCGAAAGAGCAATCCAGTATAGGTCAGGCTTGACACTCACGGATGCGCCTATCAGTGCGTCTCCCGGGGCTTCTTCCGTATCTTTCATCACTAGTCCTGGAACATTTACAATTGCGCCGAACGGATATGTGTGAGGAAGGTCAAATTTTATTTCCACTAGATGGCTGGCTTGAAGCTTGGCGTCGTCGTTTGGTTTAAAACGAATTCTGAATGAAATACTTTTTTCCGGGACGTCGACATCAGCAATCAAGACACTTTGTTTTTTGCCCGACAGGTCATCCTCTTCGGCCAAGGACCAAGTGACATCGCCTTTGGCAACGGTGCCTGCACTGCCGGGGTTGCTGCCTTCTTCATAGAAAATTGCCAGTTGTCTGCCCTGAGACGTTTCCCGAGCACTTTTATTTGGCACTTTGCGGGGCAATTGAGTTTCTGAATGGCGATGCGTCCTCGATGAGGGGGGCTCAGGAACGGCGGCAGTGTCGTAATCAAGCCGGTCGCCTTTATTCCTGTGAATTAAATTAAAGTCCTGCATTTCTCGACCAGACAAATAACGCATGTCATTTGCATCAGTCTTTAGCAAAAGCTCTAGCAGATCGGGTTTGACACCCATTTCGATCATGTACGTTACAATATCAGCAGTTACGTTCTGAACGGTCGAAACAGCTTCGCTGGTCTCCAGGCGATCTTCTTCCGTTAAGGAAATTTTATGAACGCCGATAGCGCCTGGCTCTGCATATCTGTTCACACCCCCCATAAATGCCAGCGCGCAAGCCGATGAACATTCCAGCGCCCGAGGCTGTAGTGTTGAGAGCCCCAACCGTCTAATTGCACGCCCCAATTCAACTGCCTTGAAAGGGCTTCCACCAGTGCTGTCAAAAATGACGAACTCTGCGCCTGAGTTGCGTACAAGCTTTTGAAATTCGGCTATTGAGTCGTCTAATGTAAAATCGCCTTCAATCAAAATAAATGTATCGTCGCCATTTGATGTCATGGCCTGAAAAGATAGTTTTGCCGTACTTGGTGCTACCCCGAAAAAAGAAAATATAAGTGCAAGTATCAATTTTCGGCTCAAATTGATCAGAGCCAAATTCTCGGTTTGCAACATCAAACTCTCATCTTCGAATAGCGTCGAAATATGATCAAGTGCAAAGGATATCTGAAGACACTATACTATAGCAAATCGCGTTTAAACGGCTTCAGATTTCGCTGTGTCTCAGCTGCGCTTCGAACGCGACATCTGAAACAGTCTGAATTCAATGAAACGCGACGCGCACCTAAAACTTAAGCTGAACCCTATGAAGTGCATGTGTCAAAAAAAGCGCCGGGCGCAGAGAAAGGAGGGGGCTTTGGGGGGAGAGCCAGGTGTGATCAGCCAGGCGGCAGTCAACCCAATGCAGTCCCGGGCGGTGGCGCATCACGCTTTTGAACAGGTCCGGCCCGCATTCCAGTGCGCAAGGCCCTTGAGAATGGGAATCAGCGCAACACCGTCGCGCGTCAGGGAATAGGCGGGCACGGCCAGAGCGGACCGTGTGACCAATCCGTCCTTTTCAAGCGCGCGCAAGGCCCGCACGAGCACTCGGCGGCTCGCCAGGGCAAGGCAGCGCTGGAGGGGTGGCAGACTGCTGTGGCCTTCAAAAAGGGCGATCAGGATTGAGGCCTTCCAGGCCCCGCTCACCGTGGTGAGGCCCGCCGCAAGATCGCACCAGGTGTGCAGATTCTCCCGATTGCGTTCTTGAATGGTCGACCATGACCGCTCTGCTGTGTCAAAATTGTCAGACTGGTCCATGGCTCTTCCGGCTCCGATAAGTGTCGCCCACTTTATGGAGATGGTCATATGTCAGAACAAGTCTTTACCGGTTTTCACCACTACGCGGTGCGGTGCCCTGACCTGCAGCGATCTATCGCGTTTTTCGAAGAACTCGGGTTTCACCAAGTGCACGGTTGGGCCCTTCCTGCCTATGACATCGCGCACGCAGTCATGATGCAGGCCCCCGACGGCAAGAGCTGGATCGAACTTTTCGATCTGGAGGCTGCGATCCCGATGCAGGGCGAGGGTGCGCGGCCTGGGCAGCACGTCACCACAGGGGCCCTTGCCCATATCTGCCTGCGTGTGAGCGATCTTGAGCGCGCCTGCGTGCAAATCGCCGCTGCGGGCGCGAGACATTTGTACGGCCCGGAAACGCTGGCGCTCGGCCACCCGGAAGTAAACGTGCACAACGCGATTTTTGAAGGTCCGGCCGGCGAGATTATCGAACTCCTGCACACCGTCCGCTTCCCTGGCGACCGGCCGGAACAGGCGCAGCCAAGGCCCCCCATGCCCGCAGGTCCGGCATAAATGGACACCCGCAAAACCCCATTCTTGAAATCGGCTTTGCTTGTCGACGGTCGTTTGATCCTTGTTTGTTCACGGTATTAAACCAACGTGTTCGACAAATTTCTCGTGCTGAAAACCGTGCTCTGAGGTTTTTGCGGGTGCTCAGCTGCGGGGTCCCATGTCTATGCGAAGAACCGGGAGACCCGTATTGGGCGGGACCTGTGGCCCGCCTGATACCAACCTGAATAGATAGAAACCCATCTGATGGCGCTGGTCCGGATTGGCCGGCAAGGAGCGTTGCGCAGGACGGCCTGGTTGGCCGTTCAAGCGGCGCAACGCAGTCCGGCGGGCCGGAGCAGGCCACCGAGGCCGTGTTTGAGGACTGTTCAGCTGCGTCCCAGGTTTTGAACGATAAACCATATCGCCCTGCAACCTGCTCCTTGACGAACAGTCCCCAAACACGGTCAGATCGGTTCCTAGCTATTGAGGTTGGTATGATACGCTGGTCGCACCTTGTGCGAAGCATCGACGTGGGGAAAGCGAGGGGAACCCATATGGCGAACTGTGATCGGATTTTTCGGTTGATTAAAAGACACTGAATTTGTAATTTTTTACCATGTAGAGTGGAGGTTGAAAGCTGGAAATAGTATTGGGAGCGATAATAGACCTTATTTTAAAGGTCATGAAAAACTCACTCGCACGCAAAATACTTATTTCAACTATACTACTCGTCGGTGTGTTGTGGGCCGCAATTAGCTATAGGATTTAGTTTGAATTATGAGTTTTATAGCCCGCCTAGTCAAAATTAAAGATGTCGGTCGGAAAAATGGTGTTTCATCAATCGTTGTTGAATGATTACTGAGTATCGCGAAAGGTTAGAACTGTCGATGGATAGATATTTTATTCACAGGAATAAAATAAATATAATTGACTTAGCTTTTGCCTTTTTTGCTTATATTCTTACAGGTTTTTTATATTCGTATTTTCTCTATTTTATGAATAGAGTAAATTTAACCTATGATTGGAATATTTTACCGGTCGGAGAACTTCCGGTCCTAGTTTTTTCTGGAATTTTGTCGTACTTCTGGAGTTTTTTGGTATGTATAATTTCCTTAATTTTCTTTAAAATGCAAGATTTTCTGCCAAAAATCTTTAAGAGAAATGCTTTTGAAATATCTTTGTTGTGCTTCTGGTTTACAGTTTTGTTGTTCAAAAACTTTGATGACAACGGCAGCTTCAACTACGAAATTTTCCGCAGGCAATGTGACTTCATCAATAATGGTTCTCTAACGGAATGCGGGCGTCAAAACCTAATAATTGAGTATTGGGCGAACGTCTTATTTTCTGCGGTGGTTTGCATCTTTGTAGCACTGATAAGGAATGCGACATATGGACGGATGGCAAGATAACGGCGATGGGACGTCAAGCTTTGTTACCCGAAGCGGCGACGTTATCATGGTTGGAAACTCTCATTTGTCCAACGGTGGAGCACATGGTCTCACGGTGGGGGAGATCACCAGAAGTAACCCCGACTATCATGAATATCACACACTGACGAACCTAGGGTACAACGCTGGAAGTCCGGTTGTTCCCTCTGAAATTGTCAACGACGGACTTCCGGCAAACCCGACGCGCTATAGATGGTTGGGAAGCGGTTTTGAAGGGAGTGCCCGATTTCTGCTCTGGTGAACATTCAGACCATTCGACGGAGCGCAGGCCGAAGTTGTTTGGAACACTTCAGGGTTGACCTCCTGAAAGCTGACCATCCTTTTTGGGCGGGGATGAGCGAGGCTCGTCACCGCAGGAGCAGCCGTCCAAAGTCGGCGGGAAGGACGTCACCGAGCTGCGGGCCCCCATGTCTATGCGAAGAACCGGGAGACCCGACCCGTGATGGGCGGGACCCGTGGCCCGCATAACACGCTGGTCGCACCGAGTGAGAAGCATCGACGTGGGGAAAGCGAGGGGAACCGCGATATGCTCACCGCATTCCAATCGAGACAGCGGTATTTTTTTATTGGCCTCAATAAATTTGAGAGGACAAGCACTGGTGAAATTTCCAGTGTTAAATGCTAATAGGGTATCGAACTCGTACTCATTAACTCGGGAAAAGAATGATCACTGGTGGCAAACTTGTTGTTCTGGCTGCTGGCATTTTTGGCAGCGTTTTCGTGAATTTGGCGTATTCCGCTGAGCGAACAACGCAAGGTGATGCAATCCAAGAGTCGGTAGCTCTTCTGAGAACGGGAGATTGTCCTGCGGCTTGGAGAATACTTTGGCCACAAGCCAAAGGACAAAACGTGCAAGCCTTCACGCTATTGGCGGAAAGCTTAGTCGTGCTCGGGCTCAATCCTCCTGGGCTTCCCGAGGATGATCTGGGGTGGAAGCGAACATATCTTTTTTTTGCAGTAAATGGATACAGTACCGAAAGCAACTTAGCTGGTCTTGAATTGCTTAAACTGCTTAAGTCAGATTTATTGCTGCAACCAGCCGGAGAGAATGTTGCGCTGTGCTTGGAAAGTGGTGAAAAACGCTCTCGATGCGTGGATGAAGCGGTAAAAGCAAAGATAATCCCGAGCTTTGAAGAGTTTGTTTCAGAAGTAGAGAAAGAGCAAGTTTCTTCTGATCAACCAGAATGTAAATCCTTTAGAAATTAGTGGGGGTGATTGTGGACTATAGAAATTTGACACAAGGCGAAATAGATCTTGCGAGTACAGTGTATGGGTATACGATAAATTATGATAAAGTAAAAATTTATCATGAAAGGTACGTTGCTTTTCAGCCAGAGAATGTGACGATGGCGCCGAATGGAAACATATACTTCCACGAACAGTCCCCAAATTATAGTGCAGATTTTTCAAAAACTAATCTTAGATTACAAGCGCATTTCGTGCATGAGATGATGCATGTCCAGCAATATCAGAGTAGTAGTGCGTTTGGTCCTTTCAAAAATCTGTTCTTTGAAAGAAACCCTTTCATGGGTGGAGGCGGTGACTATTACGACTATGGTGACTTAGGTTCTGTTTCGGATTTCAATGCATTAAACATTGAGCAACAGGCACAAATCATGAGCCACTATTTCTTGGCTCAAAGATTAGGCGGGAGCTACAATGGTTACAACATCGAAGATTTTGAGAAATTAATACCTGAAGAGATTCTCCAGTCAGCAGCGGACTTCAATGATCACTTTGGAATTGAACGTTGTTTCCTCGCTGGCACTCCCATTTCCATGTGGGACGGCACGGAGAAGCCGATTGAGCATGTCAAACCGGGTGACGTTGTAACCTCATACGACAAAAACGGCAAACTGGTACCCGGTCGTGTTTCGAAGACCATGGAGAACCGGGTCAAGCACATTCTTGATGTCTTCGGACTAATGGTGACGCCCGGACACGTCACCCTTTGCGGTGATGGCGAGTTCGAAGGCCAACATGTACCGATGATCGACATCCTACGATCCGACGGAGCGCTGGTCTTGGAAGATGGGTCCATGAAACGTGCCGCGACGAATTTCGCCGTTGGGTCCGTCGAAGACCGCTTTGTCCATGCCATCGTCACGGAGGATGTTCCGGGAACCGATAATGTTCGCGTTATCGAAAGCGGACGGATCCGGCTTGGGACCCGCTTCATGCACCCTTCTGGCGCAGACATCACGGTTCTGGAGATCATCCGGCGCACGGGCGGTACTCTTACCGACGACGGGTATGTCGTGCTGTCGGACGGGTTTACCAAGACCCCGTTCATCTGGACCTTTACCAATCGCTTGCCGAAGCCGGAAGACTTCGTCCTGCAACGCAGTCAGGTGACATTGGCGGACATTTACGAGGCGGATGAATGGGAAGCCGTTGCACCTCAGGTTCCACCACCGTATCGGGGTGAGGCCGGGCCATCGTTCGCGAGTATCAACGGCGGCCTCCAAGCGCCCGGCCGCGAGGACAATCGACCACCGAATATTCCGGTATCCATGCGGGGGGCAGCCAACCAGCCAACCATGAGCCGGAAGCAGCGCCGCGCACATGAGGCCAAGCAAAGAAAGCAGGCCAAGCGCATGGCGAGAACAGCGCACTGACGCCCGCTCGAATGATCTTGGCGCTTCAATGCCTCCATCCTCAACGGCGGACTTTTAGCGGTAGAAGGTGTCTCGCGATAGTCCCATCACCTTGCACGCTTGGCTCACGTTGCCAAGCTCTTCGGCCAGGTTCAAAAGACCGACTTTGTGTTTAATGATCCGTTCGTTACTCTCGTACATCAGGGTTACCTTTTAGGGCTTGAGATGATTATTTGGTCACAACCATCAAAGCCGGTAACCCTCAGCTCGAAAACCGAGATGTCAGATCAAGTCTCAACTTCTACAGATAATGGTTCCGATGGCGATTCAGATCCGGAAAACGCCACACTCCCGTATCCGCCCTGATAGAGGTTTACGCTGGTATCGCTTGTTGCCAGAGACCATCGTAGATCGCGATTTTTGTCGGTGCTATGTGCGGCTGGAGAGGAACCAAATAGGTCGGTTTCTTGCCCGCATCCTTTATTGACCCTCCCACAATCCAACAGTCAGTGCTGTCGATAATGAGTGTCCGTCCGGTGAAGCCGGTCTTCATGGCGGCGGCGCGCTCTGTTACGCTGCTTTTGCAGCGTAACACCAAGGCATGAGTTCGTTGATGCGATTGATCTTGTGGTCGGCGATTTGTGCCAGAACCCAG